>JASJYE010000349.1 GCA_030123645.1 Candidatus Hydrogenedentota bacterium
AACTCGTTTGGGGGTGTCTTAGAAGCCGCCACCGCACACCCCCAAGCTGCGCTTGGCGGTGGCACCCGTGACTTCCGCTTCCTCAGCACCCTCATGCTCACGACTGACAGAACGTATCCATCTAATCCTAAAATGCTCTAGGACGAAGCATCCTCTTCCTCCTCCGCTCCACCGGATATGCATTCCGCTATCCCTCCTGCCGCACCGCCTATCGCAAACTCATCCAATCAACGAGCTAAGACGAAGGATATTCCTCTTCTAAGCGTTCAGGGCTTCTCGCCCAAAGAATACGCGGAAAGCTAAGCAAAAAAGGGACTTTTGGGCTCTTTCAAAAGTAGATGCAAGCGAAGCGAGGCACGAGCGAAGACGTGTCTGTCCCTTTTCTTGCGTCCTGCCGAGATAAGCCTCGTATTTGCGACCCTCCATGGACCTGAACGCTTAGCTCCTATTCCTCTTCGTCCTCCCCGTCTTCGTCGATTTCCCGCTCGGCCGCCTCTTGGATCGGGTTCTTCTCCTCTTCCTTCTCCGGCTTCACGAGGAAGCGCTTTTTCTGGATCTTTCGCGGGAAGTGGTTATTATCCGTATCCACATCACCGGTCTCTTGGTAGGGATCCAGCTCCAGACTGACAATCTCCTTGTTGGTGATGATTAGTTTGGTCACGTTGAAATTGTCATAGCGCCAGATCTCGGCAGGATAGCGCATGATGTCCGAAGTGTCGTCCGAATAATTGACCTTCAGGATGACCGGCATCACAAGGCCGCCCAAGTTCTCAAAATCCACAACGTAGAAATTGTGCTCGTCTTCCAGGATTTCCTTCTCACGCTCCGTTAAGTCCTCCAGCATCTCTTCAAACTTCTCACGATCGTCTTCGAAGACCTCGAACTCGTCGAATTCGTTATAGAAGTCCAGCAGCTCCGGATGCTTCTCGACCCGCTTTTCGACGTCCTCGTTTCGCATACGCGTGATGCTTTCAGGCTCGGCATCCTTTTCCGCCCGGTCGCGTTCGCGGTCGATGTCCGGGTCGCCCGTATCCATCGTATAGCGCGTGACGCCCTTTATCGACAGGTCCGTGTGCTCGGTGGTATAGAACCAGCCCCGCCAGAACCAATCCAGGTCCGTGCCCGACGCGTCCTCCATGGTACGGAAAAAATCCGCCGGTTCAGGCCGCTTGAATTTCCAGCGGTTGGCGTACTCCTTAAACGCGCGGTCGAACAACTCCCGCCCGAGAATCGTCTCGCGCAGAATGTTCAACGCCACGGCCGTCTTCCCGTAGGCACTATTGCCGAGCTGGAGCGCCGAATCGCTCTCCGTCATGATCGCCGTCTTGTTCTTGCCACGAAAATAATCGAGCAAATTCCGCGGCTCGCCCCGGCGCGAAGGATAATCATCCTCCCATTCCTGCTCCGCGACAAATTGCACAAAGGTGTTAATGCCCTCGTCCATCCACATCCACTGGCGCTCGTCCGAGTTCACGATCATCGGGAACCAGTTATGCCCAACCTCATGAATGATCACCGAGATGAGTCCGTATTTCGTGCGCTTGCCATACGTGCCGTCCTCCTCGGGCCGGGTGCCGTTAAAGGTGATCATCGGATATTCCATCCCGCCCACCGGCCCATTGACCGAGATCATCACCGGGTACGGCATCGGAAAGGCCATCCGCCCATACACATCGAGTGCCTGCATCACCGAATGCGTCGAATACTGGCTCCAGAGCGGCTCGCCTTCCTTCGGCCAAAAAGACATCGCCAGAGTGAAGTTCCCGCCCAGCTCATGACCCTGCGCGTCCCAAATAAACTTACGCGACGACGCCCAAGCGAAATCGCGCACATTCTCAGCCTCGAAGACCCACGTCTTCGTGCCCGACGGCTCGCTCGACTCATGCGCCTCGGCCTCCTCCGGCGTGACGACATACACCGGTGAATCCGCCTTCCGCGCGCGCTCCAACCGTTCGCGTTGCGTGTCGCTCAGCACCTCCTTCGGGTTCAAAAGCTCGCCCGTAGCCGCAACGACATGGTCATCCGGCACCGTAATGCTGACTTTGAAATCCCCGAACTCAAGCGCAAACTCACCCGGACCGATAAACTGTTTGTTCTGCCAGCCGGTGACATCCGAATACACCGCCAGCCGCGGGTACCACTGCGCAATTTCATACACCCAATTGTCATCGTCCTCAAAGTGTTCGCGCCCCGACCGCGCCCAGACCGCACGGCTGTCAAGGACGGGATAATTCCAATCGATAGCAAGCCGCGTAGAGTTCCCCGGCTTCAACGGCATAGGCAAATCGATTCGCATCATCGTCCCGTTAATCACGTAATCCAGCGGCTCGCCCCTACGATTGGCGACACGCGTAATTCGGAATCCACCCTCAAATTCCCCCGCCGTCAACAGCCGGTCCATCGTTTCGAACGACACATCGCCGCCTCGAAGCGTAGGGTTGCGCCTTCCCGGGCGCATCGTCGCGGCGCGGTTCCGCGGCGAATCAGTGGCGAAGGTGTTCTGATCCAATTGGATCCAAAGATAGCTCAAGCTGTCCGGCGAATTGTTGTGGTAGATAATGCGCTCCGAGCCCGTGACCCAGTGCGTCTCTTCATCAAGCGCAACGTCGATCTCGTAATCCACTTGCTGCTGCCAATACCCGTGGCCCGGCGCGCCCGAGGCGGTCCTGTAATCGTTCGGCGTTGGGAGCGCCTCATCCAACTGCCGAAACTTGTCCTCGTGCTGTGCAGCGGCGGCCACGGGAAACATAAGCATCGTTAAAAGAGCGATACAGAGCGGAGAATTCATCGTTGCTGTCCTTCAATCGCGCTGCGTGCGGTGATCTCGCGGCAGCAAGAACGTGGAATACCACGGCCCATCGTAGCGTGTCAAGATAGGCGAAGCCGTTTCATACCTTATGCAAGCGAGAAAAGAGGTGCCATGCGCGAACTGATACCCTTGACCGCGGGGAAGCGCGACATCGCCATCATGGGCGGCAACATGCCCTCGATGTATCCGGAATAATCCAATCGTCTCCGGTGCAACCGCGCGCCTCACCTGCTCCAGTTGAATTGGGCGCAGAAAGAAACCGCCCCCTCGGCTCCTTGTGCCGGAACCGAAGGGGCGTGACGCTTAAGCAATGGGACCCTTGTCACCCCGTACGTGGCGCGTTAACGAGCACAGCCTGAAATCTCGAACTTGGTCAAGACTCCAAACAGAGCGGCTACCAGCCCGTTGATAGGCTGAATGCCCGAGCCGCCCCTCTCGTACCTTTCGAATTTCACATGGCCGTCTAAATACAACACGTTCGAGCCGCCCGGGACGTGGTTGAATTCGGAGGCCACGGTTGACAGGAGGTCCCAAGAAATAAAAATATCTGACTGTGCCATCGCCGATGCCCCAGGATTGTTGATGTCGGTAATCATGAACCGTTCGATGCCCTCGCG
>JASJYE010000350.1 GCA_030123645.1 Candidatus Hydrogenedentota bacterium
CTCGAACAGGCCATCGCGCACGCGCTCGCGAAGGTGACCCCACAAGACGCGCGCGTGCTTCAACGCCTCCGGATATCCGACATGTCAAAATTAAATTGCTCTAGCGATCCCCCGTCTTGCAGTTCATTCAGCTAGAAGGGGGCCTCCCCGATCCACTATGATGTTGACTTTCAATCCGTCTATGAAACGTGGGGAGAGCGATGTCTGATAAGCCGTTGAACTGGGGAAAATGGGGCGAAGACGACCAGCGGGGTACGCTGAACTACATCACGCCTGAGAAGATCCTGCGCGCCGCGCGGCTCGTTTCGTCGGGAAAGGTCTATCCGCTCGCAATTCCGCTTGAACCCGAGGGGCCCATTTGGCCGACGCGCCACAAGAACTGGCACGTGGCGATGGTTCGAAACGCCGATGGCGAAGGGCCGGGCGGTGCGGAAGACATCCTGATGATCCACACGCACGGCTCGACGCACGTCGACGCGCTGTGCCATATCTTTTGCGACGGGAAGATGTATAACGGTTACTCGGTCAAGGACTCGATTAACCCCACCGGGGCGCGGAGAAATGCCATCAGCAATATCGGCGGCATCGTCACGCGCGGCGTCTTGCTCGACGTCGCGGGCCACCACGGCGTGGACTATCTCGACCCGACGCACGTCATTACGCCTGAGGAAATCGAGGCAGTCGCCAAAGAGGAAGGCGTCGCCATCGAATCGGGCGATGCGCTGCTCTTCCGGACGGGCTGGATTAAGGTTTGGGACGAGGACAAGGACAAGTTCAACGCGCAACAACCGGGGCCGAGCCTCGCTGTGGCGGAGTGGGCCGGGAGAAATGAAATCGTCATCATGGCGGCGGACAACAGCGCTCTCGAGGCGTATCCGCTGCCCGAAGGCATGTTCGTTCACCAAGAGTTTTTGCGGAACCAGGGGGGCTACATAATGGAGCTATTGAATTTGGAAGCGCTAGCGCGCGACAAGGTCTACGAATTCCAATTCGTCGTCGCGCCTTTGAACATTAGCAAGGGCCTCGGCAGTCCCATCACTCCCCTCGCAATCTGCTGAACCGTCTCATGCCCTTTGCGCTAATATTCGACGTCGACGGCGTCATCGCGGACACGGAACCCCTCAGCATGCGCGCATCCAGCCGGGCGTTCCACGACCTGCACGGGATCACGGTGACAGAAGCCGAGCACCTGCCGTACGTGGGCATGACCACCTGGAAACAAACCGAGGGCATCGCGGCCAAGCACGGCCTGGCCATCGATACCGGTGAGCTGGTCGCGGCGCAGCGAGAGAATTTCCTTCGTGGGCTGGAGGACGCTGAGGACATCGTCTTTCCGGGCGTGCTCGAGATCTTCGCCGGCATTTCGAAATACTCTGAATGGCGCGTCGCCCTGGCGACCAGCAGCGGCCGGAAACGATCGGAGGCGACTATCCGCGCTGCGGGTATCGACGCGGGCGGCCTCAGCGCGTGGATCACCGGAGACGACGTGCAACATCCCAAGCCCGACCCGGAGATTTACCTGCGCGTCGCCTCCGAGCTTCAACTCTTCCCGACGCAATGCGTGGTCATCGAAGATTCGATCGCGGGCGTGGAGGCCGCCAAGGCCGCTTCCATGCACTGCGTCGCTGTCACAAACAGCTTCTCCGGCGAACACCTGCGCATGGCCGACCGTATTGTCGATTCCCTCGAAGATGTCAGCATTACGATGCTCTACGACCTCGTTACCGATCCTGCTTCCTAGAATTCCTGCGCTTTTCACCTTTGGCTGGAGAGCGATCTAGCCACAGAGGGCACAGAGAGCACGGAGGGACTCAAGGGCGATCAACTCATCGTAGAAATAACTGCTGCGGCCATTGAAGTCCATCGGTTGCCCTGCCCCGGACGCTTGGAATCCATTTGTGAAGAAGTTGGGATCATCGAATTGAAATCCCTCAGTCGCTTGCCCGAGCTTTCCAAGGCCCAAACGCTTTCGTAGTTGAAAGCAACACGCCTGAAGCCGGCCGTGTCGATGAACGCTGGCGAGAAATCGGTTTATAGAACTATCTCTGTGGTTTCTGTGGCCTCTGTGGCGAAAAAGGGCGTACTCTCGCAACAATCAATAAAGCTCCGCAACTATAAATCGCACCACTAGATCGGAGTGCGCGAGCTTGCTTGTGCGTCGAGCGTCCCCCAGGTTGCAGCGGAAGCAAGCTTCCGCACTCCGGCCTATAGCGCAAAACACTGTTGAAACACTGTCCTAAGCCGTATAATCTGAGCTAACAGTCTACTCTCAGGTTCCTTCAATGCCCGAGACTTCCGCGAAAACGATCGAATGCATCCGAAGCACCGCGCCCGTCCCCTATGCCGAGGCATATGAGGCGCAAATCGCCCGGCGGAATCTCGTTGAGGCGGATGAGGCCGGCGAGGCCCTCTTCATGCTCGAGCATACCCCCGTTTTCACGCTCGGGCGCAAGTCGGACGAGCGCCACCTACTACAGTCGCGCGCCACACTCGCGGACATGGGCATCGACGTCGTCGAAGTCGACCGGGGCGGCGACGTGACCTACCACGGCCCCGGCCAGCTCGTCGCCTATCCCATCCTCGACCTCACGCGGCGCCGCCAATCCATTCGGTGGTACTTGCGCGAACTCGAAAGGGTCATTGTCGACTTTCTGGCGGACTACGGCCTCAAAGGTGAGCGTCTCGAAGGCTACACCGGCGTCTGGGTCGGGGGCGCGAAAGTCGCCGCCATCGGCGTCGGCATCCGCGGCTGGGTCACCTTCCATGGCCTCGCCATCAACGTTGAGCCCGACGTGGAGCACTTTCGCCTCATCGTCCCCTGCGGGATCCCTGACAAAGCGGTCACCTCACTGAAACTGCTCCTCGGCGAAGCGCCCACGATGGAAAGCGCATACGACGTTTTTGAGAAACACTTCAGCAACGCCTTCCCGCCTCTCGCCGTGACTTGAGCCGGATAGCTCACCGCATTTGTTAGAAGACAAAAAAAGTCCCGGAGGAACGAAAGCAAGTAGCCCCGTACGCAAGCCCGGGGCTAACGAATCGCAATATACACAAGCCCCGGAGGGGCGAAAGAATTGTAGCCCAGGGCCTAAGCCCTGGGGGCCCTGGGCCTCTTATGTACAGCCCCGTAGGGGCGACAGAGACTCCGCGCAATAGCGTGATTTCTGTCGCCCCTTGTATCTTCGTTTCTCGGGTATTGCGTGGCAAGAAGATCGCGGTCCTAGGATTTTCTTTTTGGTTCTTTTTCTTTTGTGGATGGCGTTGGATATGTAGATAACTTTTTTGAGCGCGATAATTGTATGGGTTTTCTCACGGGGTTGTATGAGAATATGGAACGGGTGGCGGAGGCGTGTTGCCGGTTTTGGTGATGCTGCCTCGTTTGACGCGGCTACCGCTGCTGTATTCGCTGGGACTTAGGCCGAGATA
>JASJYE010000351.1 GCA_030123645.1 Candidatus Hydrogenedentota bacterium
TGAAGACATCGCCGCTATCCACGTGGTAAACGAAGCGGCTTTTCCCACGCGCGCCGAGGCCGACCTGGTCGATATGCTGCGCGATGAAGGCGCGCACGTGCTTTCCTCGTCGCCGTGGATGGCGATCGGGTCGTCGGTCACATCCTCTTCAGTCTGGTCGTCGTCGAAACGCAGGCGGGACCGTTTGACGCGCTCGGGCTTGGTCCCATGGCCGTCCTGCCCGAGCGCCAGCGGGGAGGGATCGGCTCGAAACTCGTCACGACAGGCCTAACTCAGTGCACCGCCCTCGACTACCCCGCCGTCGTCGTCCTGGGCCACCCCGATTATTATCCGGGTTTCGGATTCGTCCCGGCCCACCGTTTCGGCATCACCTGCGAGTTCCCGTCACCGCCTGAAGCCTTCATGATCAGAGAACTTCAGGCCGGCGCCCTCGCAGGCAAATCGGGCATCGCCAAATATCACGCCGCATTCGATGCTGTCTAGACAGATAGCTCACCGGCTGTCTGCGCGGTATAATCCTTCTCACGCGTCGCATGACGCGATTGTTCCCCGACCAAGCAAGGAGGAATCCCACATGGGAGACATCGTCCACACGAGCCACATCAAAATCGAGCAGGATATGCCCCCGCTGCGCCGGGCCCTTATCGAGGACTTCAAGGATCCCGTCCCATACGGCGTGCACGGCGGCATCGCGGCCTTTTACGGCATCGAACCCAAAGAGGATATTCCGGCGACGCTGGACCACATGATCGCCGCCATCGCGGCTTGACTGACCGGCACTTTTGCCGGCGCGCTGGCAGCGCGCAAGATTATCGCCTTCCCCGACAACCTCTACGCAACCGTCGAGGGGGACATCGAAAAGGTCGACAAGACCATCAAAATCACCGAAATCCGCGTCCAGTACCACCTCACCATCCCCGCGGACAAACAAGAAGAGGCGCAACGCGCCCTCCAGACCCACCCGGCAGCCTGTCCCGCACACCAGTCAGTAAAGGACTCCATCCGCATCAAGATAGACGCCGACTTCGCCACCGCATAACCGCGCGCGAATGACACGAAATAATCCGGCGCGCCGCGCATGCACAACGCGTGCGGCACAGGGCGCCGGATGCATTTGGACAGTGCAGATAAGTCTGGTTGTGAAAGAACGCACAATATGACTCGTTCCCACGGTCCTCCGTGGGAATGCATACGTGGAGCGCTTACGTTCCCACGGAGGACCGTGGGAACGAGAGAGCCTCTTCCTTGGCTTGCTGTTTGCACTGCCTGACCCTTATGGATATTTCTTGTGGATTCCCTACGGGATCGTGTTGCCCTTGGCCATTATCGCGGGGAACCGAAAGCAGAAGAAGATCGGAGAAGAAGAATCGCGTTTTGCGGACGCAGACGCGTAACCATGCACAGGAGGAGATGGAAGATGTTAACCATAGTGCTTTTCCGGCTGTGGATGTTGGTCATGCTTGCCGGCGTGTGCGTGGCAGTGTGGGGTTTCTCCCGATCCGACAAAAGCGGCTACATCCTCGTTGCGATCTTCTTCGTACTGATGCTTGCACTCTTCCTCTATACCGGGGTTCCCACCTCCGAACCCGCCGATCCCGAACTCCAGGCCAAGATAAACCAGGCCATCACGGAGGTCATGCAGGCAGAGAAAGCGGGATCGGAAGGGACCATCCACGCTGCTAGAATTTCAACACGCTTAAGTGTGATTCCAACTCTGCTCAGCTTCATTGCATCCGTCATATTGGTCGTCGGCCTCTGGCTGCTGGCACGGGCGGATGCGAAGGGCGACACCGAAAAAGCCGCTCCACCGGGATGAATTCGCTGACCGTAACGATCTAAGTCCCACTTCATGGCGAAACGTGCTCGCAGTACGTTCCTGATACGTATAGAGCGCTCCAAGTTTAGACGGTAAATTGACTCGTTCCCACGGTCCTCCGTGGGAATGCATACGTGGAGCGCTTACGTTCCCACGGAGGACCGTGGGAACGAGAGAAAACGGGCCATTGAACATTTGCTGACGGGACCACAAGGCCATCCGTCCGGAGCCGAGAAGGTGACAAGTTGCGTGCATGGGGAGTAGGATATTTTGAACTGCCGGAGGGACGCGACATGGCCACTGCTACCGATGCGCTGATTGATGAGTTGGACGTTTACCGCCGTCAGTTCGAGGAGGCCCGGGAAGAATTTCGCAAGCTCGTAGAGGGTTTAAGTAACGAGCAATTCAACTGGAGGCCCGGCGAGGAGTCGTGGTCCATGGCCGAGTGTATCGATCATCTCGTTATGGTCGGCACCATCATGAACCGAAGCATCGACGAGGGAATTCAGAAGGCCGAAGAGCGCGGGCTCAAGAGCGATGGCCCCTTCAAATACGGCGCGCTGGGCAACTGGTTCGTCCGGGCCGTCAGCGGAAGCGAAGAGGGCCGCAGACGCAAATTTAAGGCGCCGAAACCGTACACGCCGACGAGCGAGCACTCGATCTCGCGGCTGGACGCCGCGTTCAACGACCTGCAGGATGCCTTCGTGGTGCGTGTACAACGCGCGAACGGTCTGGACCTTGCCCGTGCAAAAATCACGTCGCCCGTCACACGCCTGATCAGGCTCAGCCTGGGGCAGTGGTTTGCCCTGCTGGCGGGCCACCAAGAGCGCCACCTGCTTCAGGCCAAGGACGTACACGAGAAGATGGCCTCCGAGCAATAAACTAGTCCTGGTCTTCCGGCTCAGTCGAGCGCGGTCTCGTAAACGGCTGTCGCGTCCTCCGGCCCCATCTTCCGGGCTTGGTTCGGATCGTCAGGCCGGCCACTATGTCTTGCGCGGAGATGCCTTCGCATGGCATGATGCATGATTGCCAACTTGGTGGTTTGGACTAAGACTAGGTAAACACGACTCTGGAGGAACCGAAGCGATGTCAGAGAAAGCAGAAGGCGCCACGCGCAGGGAGTTTGTCGCGGCCAGTGCTGGTGCGGCCGCTGTAGCGGCATTCGGATTTAACCGGATCGCCCAAGCGCAGGACGGCGACGAGCTCATTACGCAGATTGTCAAATTCAAAATCCTGGAAGGACAGGAGGATGCCGCGGTAGAATTGCTCGAGACGCTCACTGCGGCCGTTGAGAAGGGAGAGCCCGGCGTGCTCGCGTACATCGCCCACCGCTCAAAAAACGACCCCTCCGAGGTCGTATTTTTTGAGATATACAAGGACCAGGCAGCCCTTACCGCGCACAGCACCACGCCGCACATGGCCGAGTTGGGCCCGAAGTTCGCCGAATGTTTTGACCTTCAATCGTTTGATATCCAGCTACTGGATCGCGTCGGCGGATTCTCGCGCTAGAACGCTTGGAGTTTAGAGGGATTCGTTTTGCGCGTTGCGGTACGAAGCCGGACGTTCCGGTACGAGGCCGGACGTTCCGG
>JASJYE010000045.1 GCA_030123645.1 Candidatus Hydrogenedentota bacterium
CTTGAGCATCTTGCGGTGCTGGGGCGTGTGGCAGGCAACGCATGTATCGGGGGCGCCGGTTCTGACCGGATGGCCCTTGCTGATCTTTTTCTTGAGATGACAACCCATGCAGTTGGTATTGACCTCGTACATGAGGTGGGGCATGGCCGAAACGTTTTCGTTGATCGGAATGCCCGCGAGCAGCAGCTTCTGATAGCTGTGCGGCTCCTCGTGGCAGAGGGCGCAATCGTTGCGCACGAAGTCCAGGTGGTCGGTTCGATTCCTGTGCTCGATTACAGTATGGCAATCGAAGCAGTCAGCCTTTTGCTTGGCGATGTGCTCGTCGTGCATCAGCTTCCCGTCACTGGCTTTGGCGAGAAGCTCCTGGCTCCTGTTGTGACAGGTCAGGCAGCCGTTGGAGACGACGTTACCGGTTTCGATCTCGCCGGCGCCCTTGACTATTTCGAAGTGGCATGCCTCGCACGCCACGCCCGCCTTCTGGATCGTCTGGTGGGTAATGGGCTTGGTGATTAAGTCGCCTTCCTTCAACTGGCTTTGAAGGGATTTCGTCGGGATCGCGTGGCAGATACTGCACTTCGACAATCCTTGGTTGAAATCGATGGTGGGCTGCTGGCTGAAGCTGATTGCTTCGACATTGCCCGCAATCACATTCTCCAACACCACCGCCTTTTCCATGGTGGGTTTCTCGAGCTTCAGGTGACACAGATAGCAAATGTCCTTGGGGACTTCGAAATGCTTCTTCTCCGTGACCTTGAAGTGGCAGGTGTCGCAGGTCAGGGTCTGCCCTACGAGGGCTTTATCCTCGAAGTGGACGCGGTGCTTGAACCGGACTTTCTTGTCGGTGAATTGCAGTTCATCGTCCTGGAACTTCTCTTTCGCGTGGCAGCCCGACCGTAGGCAGGAGTCATCGTTGATAACCGGGCGGATAGGCAAGGGGGCGTCGCTGTCGGAGAGGTAGGCGAAGAGATGGCGCAATCCCACGAACTTCGCCTTCATCGAACTCTTTTCGCCGGGAACGAAGTGGCAGTCGACACAGTCCGCCTGCACCTTCTCGGGATTGTTGTCCGCGAAGTGCGCGTCGGCCTTCCACGCGACGTACTGCTCGCTCATGGCGTGGCAGCTACCGCCGCAGAACGATGGTTGCGAAGTGTAATATTCCATTCCCTCCCAAGCACTTCCCGCGACAACGATCAGCGCCGCGATGCCGATGACGATCGATTTCCATGTATAGGAAAAAGAAAGTTTCACAGCACTGGCGCCGCCATGCCCTGTTTTGTCTTTTCCGTCGTCGGCTTCATTCGCACACGCTCCATCAAAATCGAAAACGCGGAGGAATTTCGAATATCGGTCGACCGACCATGGAACCCCCCTTTCGCGCCCTTTTGCGGACCGCAACTTGTCAGCTAAATAAGCAAAATCCATGCCAGGGGGCCTAAGTCATTGACCTCATGGGTTTTCATCAATCCAAGTCGGGTAAATCAGCAAAAAGGAGCGCCCGATCATTACCCGCCGGTAACACCCGAAGGCACAGAGGTAACGGGAATGATTGTTCTTTATTTTCAATGTGCTGGATGATAATTCCACGAAACGGCCGTTACCTGCCGGTAACATCTGCAAGCATCGCCCATTGATCTCCATCAATAAATTCCATCTACCGGACTGCTAAACTCGGGTCGCGTTCGACTGAGGCGTTAAGGAGGCGTACAGGCGTAAACGGTTTGATTGAAGGGGCGCGCGAGCGGGATCGAACCTAACCACAACGAGGCCGACGCCAGGCGCGAAGAAAACCCGGCCACGGAAACCGCATACGCCGGGACATGGAGGCAACTGTTCTGTGAAAACGAAGGCGGCAGTGGTGTTGCTTTTCGTCGTGCTGGGGTTGGCCGGCATGACCACTGCCGCGCATGCGGCTCATTCGAATTACGCGACAGCGAACAAGCCCATTCAATTCGGACTGACCGCGGTCGTGGTCCGGGAAAATCTCCGGCTGCTTGACGTATGGGCCCAATATCTAAGCGACAGGATGGGACAGCCTGTCGAATTCGTGCAGCGCCGGTCCTACCGTGAAGTCATGGACATGTTGGGTTCGGGCGGCCTCGATTTCGCCTGGATCTGCGGGTTCCCGTTCGTGCAAAAGCGTGATCCGGAATTTGTCGAGCTTTTGTTGGTCCCGGTCTATCAGGGAAAGCCGCTTTACCGTTCCTACATCATCGTGCACAGGGACAGTCCCTATCAGTCGATGGACGATTTGGCGGGAAAAATCTTCGCCTTTTCCGATCCGGAATCCAATTCCGGCTACCTCTATCCCCAGTTCTTTCTGGCGAATCAGGGGGACCGCCCCGAAACATACTTCCACAAAACGTTTTTCACCTTCAACCACGCGGAAACGGTGGAGGCCGTGGCCGAACAAGTGGCCGATGGCGGAGCCGTCGATTCCTACATCTGGGAGTACTTGCGCGAATTCCAGCCGGAAGTGGCTGACAAGACCCGTGTGATCCAGAAATCGCCGACCTTCGGATTTCCTCCGTTGGTCTCCCGCCTCGGCGCGGACCCCGACATGGTCGAGCGGATGAAGGCCGTACTCATGGGGATGTCGAGCAGTCCGGATGGTCGCGTTTTGTTGGACGCGCTGAAGCTGGACGGCTTCGGCGAATTTTCACCGAGCCTTTTCGACAGCATCCGCGATATGGCCGCGGAGACCAGGAAAGCCCGTCCATGGATCGAGGCCGCCGAAGAAAAAGAAAAAGAGCTGAGGGCGGAAGAAATCGAATGACTCTGTTTTCTCCACGCTCCTGGGGATTTTCGGTGAAGGTCGCCATCACCATAACGGCCATGGTGTCGGGCGTGGCATTCACCATAGGCGCCGCGATCGTTACGCTGGATTGGTGGCGGTTCCACAATGACCTCGAAGAAAAGGCGTTGCTCCTGGCCCACTCAGTCGCCGTCGCCGCTCCCGAGGCAATTCTGCGCAGCGATTACTGGCTGCTTTTCAAGAGTCTCAAGAAGATGGCCGCGCAGGGCCCAGGAAATATTCATCGAACCCGGATCTTGACCGCTATGGTCATAGACCCGGAGGGCAAGGTTTTGGCCCATCTCCAACCGAGCGAAAATCCGTTGGGGATGCTCCTCGCCCATTCCGACGAGGAGGAAGCCCGCCTGATGGAAACCAGCATGGCGGCTCGTTCGCCGATAGTTCTCGATGGCGATATTGGAAGCGATTGGGTTCTGGAGGGCGTTGTTCCTGTCTTTTCCGACCAAAAACTGCTTGGCGTTGTCCGGGTCCGCCTGTCCCACGATGAGCTCTACCTCAAGACCGAGCGCTCGGCGCTTATTATTCTCGGCCTGACCTTGGCTTTAGCGACCATCGGCAGCTTATCGGGCGTGGCCATATCGCGACGCATCACGAAACCCTTGACGACGGTGACCGAAGGGATGGAAGCGATGTGCCGCGGCGAGTTTACAGACATCGAGCCTGTTCAGGTCATCGATGACGACGAGCTTGGACGTCTCGTCGCGACCTTCAACCAGATGACCGTGGAAATGGCGGAGAAAAAGTTGATGGAGGAACAGATGGCCGTCAGCGAGAAGCTGGCAGCCCTCGGGAGGATAACCGCCGGCGTCGCCCACGAGGTGAACAATCCGCTCGCCGGCCTGCTCAATTGCATCGATACCCTGAAGAAGCATCCCGACGACAAGCAACTCATGGAGCGCTACCTCCCCCTTCTCGACAAGGGACTCAACCGTATCAGAAATATCGTCGGCAGCCTTCTCGTGGAACTCCGCGTCGAGGACGCGCGGGAAGTGTCCGGCCTCTCGTGCCTGGAGGACCTGCGGGATATCGTCGAGGCCGAGATCGACGGTCGCGAAATCGATCTCGTTTGGGAGAACCATCTGGACGATCGCATCAAGGTCAACAGTCGGCGGGTCCAGCAAGTGATCCTCAATCTTCTCAAGAACGCCGTTCAGGCCGTGCCTGATGGCGGGACTGTCGCCTTCCACTCTTTCCAGGATGCGAACTGTGTGGTGCTCGAGGTGGACGACAACGGCCCCGGCATCCCGCCCGGAAATCGAAGCCAGATTTTCGACCCTTTCTTCACCACCAAGCCCAACGGGACCGGGCTGGGGCTGTGGATCGTCTACCGCCTGGTGGAGAGCATGCACGGCGTCATCGTCGTGGAAAGCGAGGTGGGCCGCGGCACCCAGTTCCGGGTAACCCTCCCAGCGACGGAGGTCGTGACCTAACCAATCATGGAAACGCAACAAGCCCCGCCGCCCGAGAACGTTGTCGGCTCCGATCTCTGCGTCCTCGTCGTTGAGGACGACGAGATCATGCGTTTGTCGCTGGAGGACCGTCTCCGGTTGGAGGGCATCACCGCCAGGACCGCCTGCGACCTGGCCAGCGCCCGCCACCAGATGGACAAGGGCGATGTGGCCATGGTGATCACTGACATCCGTTTACCGGACGGTTCGGGGGCCGAGCTGTTCGAGGACATATCTCGACGCGATCCAGGGGTTCCGGTAATCCTGATAACCGCCTACGGCGATATTTCCGACGCGGTGACTTTGGTTAAGGCGGGCGCGCTCGATTACCTCACCAAGCCGTTCGATTTAACGAAATTTATCGCCAAGGTTCGCCGCAATCTCTCGCAGATCGCCGATACCCGCCTTTCGGCCGATTCCCTGGGCTTGATCGGAGAGACCTTCATTCCAGGCAGCGGAGTCTTGGGGAAAAGCCCCGCCATGCGACGCATCGAGCGGTTGGTCGCCCGCCTCGCGGAGGTCAACAGCTCGGTTCTCATCACCGGGGAATCGGGCGTCGGCAAGGAAGTCGTGGCGACCTTGATCCATCAGAACAGTCAACGGGCCTCGGGGCCGTTGATCAAGGTGAACTGTGCGGCGCTGCCCCCGAACCTGGTGGAGAGCGAACTCTTCGGCCATGAGAAGGGCTCTTTCACCGGCGCCACGAAGCGCTACATAGGCCGCTTCGAACGGGCCCAGAAAGGCACCATTTTCCTGGACGAAATCGCCGAAAACTCAATGGATATCCAAGTCAAGCTCCTGCGTATCCTGCAGGAACGCGTTTTGGAAAGAGTGGGGAGCGGAGACCCCATCCCCTTGGATGTACGGATAATTTCGGCGACTCAGGTGGATCTGGACGAGGCCGTAAGGGATGGTCGGTTCCGATCGGATCTTTATTGGCGGCTCAACGTCATCCACGTCCATATCCCGCCGCTCCGAGAGCGCTCCGAGGACATCCTCTATCTCGCGCGCATGTTCGTGCAGCGCCACGCAGCCGAGATGGGAAACGCGGTCACGGGGTTGTCGACCGAGGCCGAGGCCGAGCTTCAGTTGATGAAATTTCCGGGAAATGTCCGCGAGTTGAAGAACATCCTTGAGCGCGCCGTCGCCCTCTGCGATGGACCGCGCCTCATGGCCCACGACCTCTTGCCGCTCGAAAGCGAACCGGACGAGGCATCCCCGGCGCGGAAATCGCCGACTCTCAGGGAATCCATTGCGGTTGCCGAGCATCTGACGATTCAGCAGACCCTGGTCCAGAATGACTGGAAGATCGGCAGGACGGCCAGCTCCCTCGGCATTTCCCGCAAGAACCTATGGGAAAAGATGAAGCGCCACGGGATCGAAAAAGAGGGTTAATACCAAGCTTGGGTGATAGGGCGCTCCGTCAAATTAATTCCCAGGGGCTGCGCAACCTGGAGCGCCGCCGCCTCGAAGGCCCGCAAGATGTTCAGACGAGGGCGTCTCACGAGTTTATCAAGGATAAGATTTATTTATAAATTATGGCAGTAATTATTATTTGAGGCCGGTTTCTGAACTGTCTAGAATTTTCACGGTCTGTGACAGCCCCACGGTGACCATGCGATGAATTTTTTCTCATTCCTGACGGCCGACGAGATCCGCTACGTACATGATTCCTCCCTCGAGATCCTTGAGGAGACGGGGCTCCTGGTTCGCAGCGAAAAGGCGCGCCAACGGTTCGCCCGGCACGGCGCCAACGTCGATCACCAAACGGAGATGGTCCGCATCCCCGCCGCCGTTGTCGAGAGCTACCGCGCCATGGTACCGCCGACGATCACCCTGCGCGGCCGCGATCCCGCTTACGACGTGACTTTTCCCCGCAAGCTTCCGGTCATCGCGACGGCGAGTTCGGCGCCCGATATCATGGACCCGGTGACGGGGGAGGCGCGCCGGGCCACATCGGACGATATCGCCCGAATCGCGCATCTGGTCAACGCGCTTCCCGGTTTCGACCTGTTCTCGATCTCGACGCTGGCCGACGATGCGCCGCGCGGACAATTCAGTCTGTCGCGCTTCTATCCGGCCCTGAAGAATTGCCTGAAACCCTGCCGGACCTCCGTCATCGATCTCGCTGAAGTCCGCCAGGTGCTCAAGCTTGGCGAACTCATTGCCGGGTCGAAAGAAGCATACTGGGAGCGGCCCTTTATCAATTTCGGCTACTGCTCGATCGTCTCGCCCCTGACCATGGATTTCGACAGCACAGAGATGCTGATGTTCTATGCCGAGAACGATATCACCGCTTACGGCACGATCGCGCCGATGGGCGGCCTGAGCACGCCGCTTTCGCTGCCGGGCATGTTGGTCTTGATGAACGCCGAATGGCTGGCCGCGGCGACGCTGGCGCAGATGTCCAAGCCGGGAACGTCGCAGATATACTGTTTCCTGCCCGTGTTCGCCGATATGCGCGACGGCGCCTATGCGCCGGGCGCGATCGAAATTGGCATGATGAACGCCGCCGTCTGTCAGATGGCGCGCTTCTATAACGTTCCCGCCGGCGGCTATCTCGGGTTGACCAATTCGAAGGTCGCCGATGCCCAGGCGGGCTTCGAGAAAGGCATGTCACCGCTGCTCGGCGCCCTGTCCGGTGTCGATTTCATCGTTATGGGCGGTCTTCAGGATGCTCTGATGTCCTTCGATTTCGGCCAGCTTGAAATCGACAACGAAATCGCCGTCATGATCAAGCGTGTGCGCCAGGGCTTCGGCTTTTCCAAGGAAAGCGCATCGCTGGAAGAGATCAAGGCAACCGGGCCGGCCGGCATGTTCGCGGCCAACCCGGCAACGCTGGAACGCATGCACACGGCAACCTTCCTGCCCGACCTGGCGGACAGGAAGCTGCGCGAACAGTGGCAGCAGGAAGGCGCCTCGACCATCCACCAGCGGGCCATGAACAAGGCGCTCGAAATCCTCTCCACCCCCAACTCCGCCGCCCTCGATCCGGCCGTCGACGAACGTATCCGGGCCGAATTCGAGGGTTTGGTCGCGGGCGATTCCGTCCTGCCGGAAGGATGGAAACGGTTGGAAATCGGCCCCAGTGAACCGAAACGGGAACGGCGCATAAGCCGTCGCAGCCGGATCGCATAGAACCCCGAACCAACAGGCAGCATCATGGCAAAATTGTTTCCGACCAGCGCCCGAATTGTCATCATCGGCGGTGGCGTGATTGGCACCAGCATCGCGTATCATCTCGTGCGATCCGGCGAGACGGATGTCTTGCTGCTGGAAAAGGCCAAATTGACCGAGGGCGGCACCTGGCACGCGGCCGGGCTGGTCGGCCAGTTCCGATCGCAGCAGAACCTGATGAGCCTGATGACCGACAGTGTGAAGCTGTTCGACGGCTTGGCCGAAGAAACCGGGCAGGATACCGGCTGGCACAAATTCGGCAGCCTTAGGCTGGCCAAGAGCGAGGACCGCTGGAAGGAGATACTGAATTCGCAAACCGCCGCACGGGCGTCCGGCTTTGAGATGAACCTTGTGACGCCGTCCGAGGCGCGCGACATTTTTCCGCTGATCGAGGCTGACGACCTCGTCGGCGCGGCTTTCATCCCCGGTGACGGCTACATCGATCCCTACAGCCTGACCCAGGCTTACGCCAAGGGGGCGCGGGCCAATGGGGGGCGCGTCATCGAAGGCGTCATGGTCAAGGAACTTACGCGCGACGGCGAGAGGATCACCCATGTGGTGACCGATCATGGCGCCATAAGCGTCGATACCGTCGTCAATGCGGCGGGATTATGGGCGCGCCAGGTCGGCTGGATGGCGGGCGTCGAGATCCCCGCCGGCGTGGTCGAGCATCAATACCTGGTGACCGAGAAATCCGACCGCATCCCCGACGGCCTGCCGGCCCTGCGCGATCCTGACGGCGGCTTCTACGCCAAGCCGGAGCCGGGGGCGCTGGCCATCGGTGGATGGGAAAAGCAAACCCGCGCCGTCAATCCGAGGGAAGGCTTCCCGTGGGACTGTGAGCACCATCTGTTCGATGGCGATATGGACCGCTTGGAGGAGATCTTCGAACCGGCGGCACGGCGCTTGCCTATCCTCAACGAGCTTGGCCTGCGCACTATCATCAACGGACCGATCCCCATCTCGCCCGACGGCGAACCGATCATGGGGCCGGTTCCGGGCTTGAGCAATTTCTTCGCCGCTTGCGCGTTCACCTCCGGCATCGCCGCATCGGGCGGGGCCGGAAAGGCGATGGCCAATTGGATTCTCCATGGCGATGCCGGGCTCGATCTGTGGCCGTTCGACATCCGCCGCTTCGGACCCCTGCACGCCGGGCGGCGGTTTCTTCACGACCGTGCGATCGAGAGCTACAGCAAATACTACGCCATCCACTGGCCGGGCGAGGAGTTGGAAACGGCGCGCGGCGTGCGCCGCAGCCCGCTCTATCAGACCCTCAAGGAGCAGGGCGCGGTGTTCGGCTCGAAGTTCGGCTGGGAGCGGGCCAACTGGTTCGCATACGATGATATCCCCCAGCGCGACGTCCTCGGGTTCGACCGGCCGCAACAGGACATCACCGTCGGTCGCGAGCATCTGGCGGCCCGCGAAGGCGTCGTCCTCATCGATATGTCCTCCTTCACGAAATTCGAGATCAGCGGGCGCCAGGCCTGCCGGTTCCTCGAGTATCTCGCGGTGGCCACCATCGACAAGCCGCCGGGCGGCGCAACCTATACGCAGCTGTGCAACGATCACGGCGGCATCGAGGCCGATGTCACCATCATCCGGCGTTCGCAAGATTGCTTCTGGCTGATCACCGGGTCCGGCCTGGGTATCCGCGATCGCCATTGGATCGAGCGCCACCAGAAGGGCTACGACGTAAGCTTGCGCGACATCACGTCGGCCCATGGCGTGATCAACCTCGCGGGCCCGCTGGCGCGCAAGGTGCTGGGCAAGGTCTGCGACGAAGACGTGAGCCATCAAGCGTTTCCCTTCATGACCGCGATGGACATCCGCATCGGCTATGCCCCGGCGGTGGCCTTCCGCGTCACCTATATCGGCGAGCTGGGATGGGAGATCTACGTGCCGTCGGAATATCTCCAGTATGTCTATGAGGTGCTGCGCCAGGCCGGCGGGGAATTCGGAATTACCGATATCGGCTACCGCGCCATCGACAGCCTGCGCCTGGAAAAGCGCTATCTGGCGTGGGGCACCGACATCACCCCCGATTACAATCCCTTTGAGGCCGGATTGCAGTTTCTCATCGACTGGAACAAGGGTGACTTTCTAGGCGCTCAAGCTCTTGGCCGAATCAAGCAGCAAGGCGTCGAGCGAAAACTCGTCTGTCTGGCCCTGGACGATCCCTTGCCGGTCTTCGGTGGCGAGGCGATCTTGGTTGACGGTACGGCGGTTGCACAAACCACCAGCGGGAACTTCGGCTATTCCGTGCGCAAAAGTCTGGTGCTGGGGTACCTGCCGGTGGCCTTGCTCGGTCGCAATGACTTCGCGGTCGAGGCCTTTGGCAAGCGCAGCTCGGCTTCGCTGGTAAGAGGGGCCGCCTACGACCCCAAGCGAGAAAAAATCCTGTGCTGAGAATTCACCCCATAAAACCGGTTTGGTCACAAACTCGGTTACCTTACCCACTATGCTCAACAGGGCATACGGCGGGGTCACGTATGGACGCCTTGTGAAGAGTGAGGTGGTCCTGCTTTGTTTGTTGGACAGTTTGGCGTCCACCTATCGTAAACTTAATCATTATCTATCCTGCCTACTCCTGCGGAAGCTGAATGTCGTAGCGGGTGCTGCGCCCGCCACCTTCCAGCTTTCTGATTGCACCCAGTTTCAGCAGTTCGCTCAGATCACGAGTAGCTGTTGCTTTCGAGCAATTTGTCATCTTCGTGTATTTTTGCGCACTCATCCCACCCTTGAAACCATCTAACCCTTCGCGGAACATCCGACTTAGAATTTTGGTCTGTCGTTCATTGAGCTTATCCGCGTAAGTATCCCAGAAGCGTGCTTTGGAGAGCACATAGGCGATCTGTTCTTTCGCCTGATTCTGCGACTCAAGAACAAGGCCCGTAAACCAGACGAGCCACTCCGTAACATCTAAGCTGCCCAAGCTGGCACGCGAAAGAGCATCGTAATATTCCTGCCTTCGCCCCTGGATTGTGGTGGACAGGCTCAAAAGCGCCGGATGAACAAGCTCCTGCGACAAGGCAATTTCCGATATGGCGCGCCCCACGCGGCCATTGCCGTCAGAGAACGGGTGGATGCACTCGAAATACAAATGCGCCACACCGGCCCGCACCGCACCCTTCATATTTTGGCTGCCGTTAAACCACTCGATAAAGCGCGTCATTTCCGCTGCAACCCGTGATGATGGCGGCGCTTCGTAATGGACTTTCTCCTTACCGATGGCACCGGAGACAATCTGCATGGGCTCGGGGTTGGATCGCCACTTGCCGACATCCATCTTGCCACGTTCATAGCGCCCGACGATGATCTGGTCCTGCCACTCGTAAAGACGATCTTCGCTCAAGGGATCGGCAAAATGATCCCGCACGGAGATCATCAGCGCAGCAACGCCATTGGCCTTTGGGTCGCGAACAGTCTCCGGCGTAGCATTCAGGCCAAGCTGGTTGCGAATGGATGAGCGAACATCCTCCCGGTCAAAATTCTCGCCCTCGATCTGCGATGTTTTCACGGCCTCGGAAACCATGAGATCGATCAGGGCATCCGTTTTCTCGCCTTCGGATAGATGCTTGACCTCACCGACAAGGCTGCCGGCCTCAAGGGCATAGGCATAGGCGTTCTGGTCAACGGCGTCCGTATCCCAGGTAAAGTTTGGCCACTCTTCTCTCTGCCAGATATACTGCACGTCTGTTTTAGCGTTTCTCTTGATATCTTCGTGAGCCGATTATATCATCTATTCGGCTCAAATTAAAGCCTCCATATGAGCCGAATAATAGTCCTATTCGGCTCACCACATACAGAAAGTGGTTGCGGGGGCGCGATGCCAACCGTTGCTGGATAATATTCAGGTGAAAGCGGTGGCGCCGGTATGAAATTTTCTGCGTTTGCCGATCGTATCAGGCGAACACGTGATCACCCGCGAGTTAATTTGACCGACCCCTCGCAGGCCGCCAGCCGGTAGAGATGACGGCCGCATGCCTGAAG
>JASJYE010000352.1 GCA_030123645.1 Candidatus Hydrogenedentota bacterium
ACCACTCGTAGTAGCTACAATAAATTCCGCCCAGCAGATTGTTATACCTGTGCCCCGAGATGAAGCTGAGCAGGCTCATCGCGGGGATCGGTGAAAAGTTGGCCATGTGATCGGGGCCATACTTTTTGATGGTGTAAATCTGGCCGGCCACGACCAGTTCGACCGCCTCGTCCCAGCTCACTCTTTTCCAGCCGGCCTTGCCTCTCGCGGCTTTATATTTCTTTGATTTCTCCTCGTCTTCAACGACGCTAGCATACGCGTCAACGGGATCTTTTCCGGATTTGAGCTCTTCGGAATAGTAATCCCACAGCACTTTGCGTACGTATGGAAACTTCGGTCTCAAAGGGCTGTATGGATACCAGGATGCGGTAACGCCTCTCTGGCAACCCCGGGGCTCGACATTCGGGATATCGGGATCAATCTGCGGATAATCCGTTTTTTGAAGCTCCCAGCATATAAGCCCGTCTTTTACGAAGACTTCCCAACTGCAAGACATGGAACAGTTCACGCCGTGACTCGTTCGCACACTGTAGTCGTAGCTCCATCTTTTCCTGTAAAAGTCCTCCCATGATCGAGAGTCTTCGCTTAAGCTAAACCATTTACTGTTATCTTTCATAATACGCCTTTAGTATATTTGGTTATTGAAGCTATCTCACGTCCACTTTCTTCTTTCCTGTTCTGAGTCCTATCAAAGTGAGGCAAATCAACACTAATAAACTTATGAGCAAAGTGGGCCAATATTGAGAAGGAAGACTTGTCGCCACATTCGTTTGTTGTTCGGTGCTCTTTAAATATGCAATTACTGCTGTGACTTCTTCATCGCTTAATTCGAGTGGCGGCATCTCCACATTGCCGGCTTCCTGCAAAAGCTGCATTACAATCGGGTCATTTTCGGCGATCAGCGCATCGGGCTCTTTAATTTGCCTTTGCAGCCAGCTTTCATCCCTGCGGGAGGTTACGCCCGCCAAATCAGGCCCCACCAATTTTCCCTTGCCGATGGTGTGGCAAGCCGCGCAATAGCTTTGGAAAATTTCTTCGCCGGTCTCTGCGGCCTTGCCATGCTGGATCGGCGCCAACCAAATGACACTCATAAGAATCCCTAATGCGGGAATCCCCCATCTGTTAGAAAACCCGCTAATCATGTTTGCCAACCTTTTGAGTTTAAGGCCCCGTTCCGCTTCATCGTTGTCTGTTGCCATGGCGGCGTTTCCAATATTCATTGCGATCCTGACCCGGCCCCAGCCGACGCTTAACGCTTAACTCTTCAGTTTTCGGGCAACGGTGGCGGCGGACCGGGTCGCGCCGGAATCCCCCTTCGAGCGACCGACCTTATCCGGGCCGGCAACACCGCTGATCTTCTCGATGAACTCGTTCATTCCACTCAGATCCCGAAAATAGGCTTCCTGCTCACCCTGTATGTGGCGGACATGCCCCCGCCAGACGGGCTCTCCATTTGATCCGCGTTCAAGCCAGATGCGTGCGACGAACGAGTCTAGATTTCGTCGTATGACCATTCTGCTTGCGTCACTCCGTCTTGCCGAATTACGCGCTTGGTTCTTGGTAAATGACCCCGGTGACGGATCGGTAACGGAGAGGTGACGGGAAAGCGGAATGGCAAATGCAGCCCACATACCGCCGCCGGGGAGACCGGGATGCGCGTGCCGATGGAGTAGGACTAAATAAGAGGGAGGGCCGCGGAAGGAGCCTTCAGACGCAGCCCTGGGCGAGGTCATGCCACCGCAGGGTGGTATTAGGGGACGGACGCGTCAGGCGTCGCTCCGGTCGTGCTTTTCGGTCGCGGTTCTCGCCTCGCCGGCGAGGATTTGCTCGTACAGGCGGCGCGTTTCGGGCATGGGTTCGACATCGAGTTCCTCGGCCAGGATGCGCGCGCAGTGGTGGTACTGAGCCACCGCCGAGTCATAATGACCGAGGTGGGCGAGATAGGCCATGAGCGTGCGATGGATGCCCTCGCGGCACGGGTCGTCGACGAGAATCGAGCGGCACACCGATCCCGCTTCGGCGTAGCGGTCAGTCGCGGCGTAACATTCCGCCATGCTGGCCAGCATCTCCAGGTAAACCTCACGCAGCCGGCCGCGCTCCTCGGCGCACCAGTCGGCGTGTATGTTCTCCTCCATGTAGTCGCCCCGGTAGAGACGCCGCGCTTCCGTGTAGCTTTGGAGCGCTTCCTCCCATTGCTCCTGGCGCTGATGAGCGGCGCCATCGGTGGCGCGCTGCGTGAAAGCCTCGACATCGATCCACACCGCCTCGCGTCTCAGCAGGTAGCCCCCGTCGACCGTCTCGATGATTTCCTCGTTCAAGCCGGTGGCGCGCAACTGGTGGCGAAGGGCATATATGGTCACCTTGAGCCGCTCGCGCCCGCTATGCTCGTCGGCATCGGGCCACAGCCATTCGCTCAGAACTTCTCGCGGCACGGTGCGGCCGACGCGCGCGACCAGCAGTTTCAACAGGGTCAGGGCCTGCTGCTTGCGTTGCCATTTCTCGGTCGCAAGACGGCGGCCTCCGGCTGCCAGGCCGAAGCGGCCGAAGGTGAATATCTGTAGCGTTTGCGGCACCAGCGGCTGGGTCTGCTTTTCGTCCTTGCGGCGCATGAAGATGACGGCGAGGACCGACGAGCCGTCGAATTTCTGCACCCGCTCCGACATGGCGACGGATGCAATGTTGACGGGTATCCAGTTGCCGTCCTTATGGCGTACATAGCAGTCCGGCGCCGTGAAGGGGGCGTGGTGACGGAAACACCGGATGCCCTCGCAACTGGGAACGCACAAGGGCTCGCCATGGGCGTAGACGGCCTGCAGAACGCCCGAGCAGTGCTGACCGATGACCTCGCTCGCGACGTAGCCCAAGCACTGCCGGGCGGCCCGGTTCCAGTTTACGATGGTCTGATTCCCGTCGATCGCGAAGGCGGCGTCCGACGCGCAGTCGACCAGCGCCAACGCCGTATCGGAGGCAAACTTGTCGAGGCCGGGAGCTCCTATCATCGTTCCCTCGCTGTCTAACTCACCGGGCCAAACCGCCCGGCGACCCTCAGGGTACGAACAACACCACCCCGTCAGCGTCAGCGCATTCGCGCGCCACCGCAAGCGAACGGGCATGGCGCAAGTTTTACGTATTAGACCTTAACCGGGCGCCGGATTGGCGAGCAAGCCCATTATCCTGGCCTCCGCATACATACACCACGACCATTATACCAAGGATCAGTGCTCCATGGCGGGTAAATGACCATGCCTCTTGGTGTCGGGTCGGCCGCCGCTGGTTTTCGCTCTCGCCGTGATTGGCGCCGGCCGGAAGATCGTTGCCATGAAATGAGTCCCTATCACCACTCCTTGGTATAAGCTTCGCGTTGGTAGTAGGTTGTTCCCTATTGAAACTTCGGCTTTGGAA
>JASJYE010000353.1 GCA_030123645.1 Candidatus Hydrogenedentota bacterium
GCGCCTGCATCGTCTCCGGCAAACCCTCCAAACGCCGCGTCATCGCCGCCCAAGCTTACTGAGCCCGCGATCCGCTGCCGGGAATTTCCTTGCTCTTTAGCCACATATATGCGGGATAAGTGCGGATTCTCACTTTTCGTCAGGCCTTATGGAACGGTGCGCCGTAGGATGGGCTTAAGCCCATACCGTGTCCAAAGTCCCGGAGGGACGGCAGAATGTGGCTCCGGGCGTGAGCCCGGCGTTCGTCTTCGTTCGAACTCGAGAAAAGGGGCCTGCATACTGCGGGCCCCTTCGCATGACTAGCTATCGGTTGTCTGTTTTGGTTTTGATGCTCTAGCTCTTCGGCGTCAGGGTGCGCACACCATGCCCAGGTCCACCTCGCCGCCGGCGTAGTTCTCGTTCACAAGCGTAAGGTAGTAGGAAAGCTCGCCGGCGCTGAGACCTGTCGTCCCTGTGCAACCTCCTAACACAATGTTAGCTTCATCGGCAAGGGCCCCAATGCTCATGCCTTCGAACGCGGTGCCCGTATTGCAGATGATTTGGTCCACAAACGCTGCGCCGCTCAGGCTAAAGTCGGGATCGGCAACATCGAATCCCAATGAAAGTTCCAAGGCGAGAAGCTGAGCTAGTAATACTCCAGCATCGGTCGTGCCCAGGGGATCGGTCACATCCGATGTCAAGGCCCCTGGCCTCCCGCCGGTGGGCAGGAAGTCTTCGACGGCCTGCGAACTCGTGAACGTGGCCACGAAGCCCATATCACAACCCAGCACGATTCCGCTTGGGAAGGCCGTGTCAAACCACAAATCACGGTAGCAACCGGGGTTATTACCATGGCAGACCGTACCCCAGCCGCCTTGGCTTTGTGCGCCGAAGTGGCTGCCACCGCCACCGCCACCGCCGTCGCCACCGCCGTCGCCACCGCCTCCGCCACCGCCACCGCCTCCGCCACATCCGGCCACCACGATGGGCAGAGCCGAAATGCTAACGATCAAGAGGCCGACACCGCTCTTTAGCCAGCAATTCCTATTACACACGTTCATTACCTTTGTCCTCTCATACGGACGCTGTCTCCGTGTTGGCGAGCTGTGCGTCGTTCAACCATGACAAACTAATGCCCAAGCGAATCCGCTCAGAAGTCTCGCCCTTCCTAATTCTAATTTCGCCGTAGCAACCCCCATGCCTAATTTCCCAGCCTGATTTCGATATTCGAGTAAAGGATAAGTGCCATTGAGAAATGGTGGGCCATAATCCAACATCATTCGCATTTCAAAGATGTGGTAATTCCGGCGATCCCGCATCATGTCGTTCAAGCCTGGCAAAATGATGTCGGCATTAATTGCCCAAGGCCCTTTTGGGTTGCCCAAGTTGGGTACATAGATCGTCACAATCGAAGTTGAATTCGCGCCAATAAAGACTGCCATGAGCGTCATGGCGTTTCTACAGCCTCTGATGAGGTGTTGAAATTGAATTTGCACAGCGATAGGATAGGAGGCTATTGCGGGCCGGAGAAGACAACCCAATAAGGAGTCACCATGAGCTACGAACAGATACTCTTCGATACTGCGGACGAGATTGGGACGATAACATTGAACAGGCCGGAGCGTCTGAACGCGCACACCCCGAGAATGCTGGAGGAAATGTACCAGGCGCTCGACCGGGTCGAGAAAGACGACAGCTTACGCGTGACGATTATCACAGGCGCGGGACGCGGCTTTTGCGCCGGCGCCGACCTCTCGGCAGGCGCCAAGACCTTCGATAGAAGCCAAGAGAAACGCCCCGCCGAAGAGGAGAAGCGCCTGACGGCACACCCCCTCCGCTTTTGCTTTGGCCTGACCAAACCCGTCATCGTAGCCATCAACGGCCCCGCGGTCGGCATCGGCATCACCATGATCCTGCCCTTCGACATCCGCATCGCCGCAGAAAGCGCCCGTATCGGCTTCATATTCAATCGCCGGGGCATCCTCCCCGAACTCAGCAGCCCGTGGCTCCTGCCGAAAATTATCGGCATCAGCAAAGCCGCAGAACTGATGTACACCGGCCGAATCCTAAACGCGCAGGAGGCGCTGGACTACGGCCTGGTCAGCCAGGTCGTCCCCGACGACGAACTCATGGACAAGGCCCGCGAACTCGCCACGGAGATTGCCGTCAACTGCGCGCCGGTCAGCATCGCCCTGACGAAATCCATGCTCTACGGCTTCCTGACGGAAAACGACCTGGATAAGGTCGAGCGCGTCAACGACGACTACGTAGCCTGGCTCGGACAGCAGCCGGATGCGAAAGAGGGCGTCGTTTCCTTCCTCGAAAAGCGCCCGCCGCGCTGGAGCCTCAAGGTCCCCTCCGACCTCCCCGAACCCTTTCCGTTCACGTAGTTCCAGGCGCAAGTCCTCGATGAATTAAGGGCTCATCGAAGTCACTGGCCATTTTTTGTTACCCTTGGTCGGACATGACCCCCACTTTCTGGCGTTTCCTCCGATATACCCGTCCGTACTGGCACATCTGCGCGGTATCCGCCGTCTGCGGCGTCGCGAAGTTCTCGCTGGCGCTGCTGCTTCCCGGCGCACTGGGACTCGTGGTGATGTATGCAGTCGAGGCCGACCTCAGCCCCGAACAGCAGGTCGCACGCCTCTTCGTCATCCTCAGCGTGCTCGTCATCGCCTTTCTCCTTCGCGCTCCAATAACTTTCTGCCGCACCTACTTCGCGGAACTCGCCGGGAACCGGACCATTTTCGACATCCGCCGCGACCTCTACCGCCACATCCAGCGCCTTAGCCTCGCCTACCACGGCAACAAACGTACCGGGTCGACCATCTCCCGCCTTATCGCCGACATCAACGTGGCCCAGGGCATCCTCGACCGGGGTATCATTTCCGCTACGATCGATCTTGTCTTCTTAACAGGCGTCGTCATTTTGCTGTTTTTCCTGGATTGGCGCCTGGCCGCCGTTAGCCTGATTACACTGCCCATCTACGGCGTGTCTATCCTCTATCTAAACCCGCGCATGCGCCGCGCATCGGGCCGGATACAGGAGCAGGTCGCCCGCATGTCCGGCGAGGTGACCGAAAAGCTGACGGGCCTGTCCGTCGTCATCTCCTTCGTCCGCGAGAAGACCGAAGAGCTCAACTTTTTCAAGCACCATCGCAAGTACCTTGAGCGCGTGATGCAGAAAACCAGGGTCCAGGCCACGCAAATGGCTTCCACCGAATTCCTCACTGCCGCGGGCCCGCTCGTCGTCATCGGTTACGGCGGCTACCGTGTCATCGTCGGTCAGCTCGACATGTCTTACCTCATCTGGTTCTACGGCTTTATCTCCCACCTCTACCTCCCGACGCGCCGCCTCGCCGACGCCTCCCCCATCGTCCAGGAGTGCCTCGCCGCAATGGATCGCGTCTTCGAGATCTTCG
>JASJYE010000046.1 GCA_030123645.1 Candidatus Hydrogenedentota bacterium
GTCGCAATAGACGTCGGCCTGTGATTTCTGCACCGTCAATGCCGCCATGTCTACCGTCAGCTTTTCGTAGCCTATGCGTTTTTTCAGCGCTTCGAGCTCGTCTTCGCTCGGCGGCTTTACGTGGACCTCCGGGCCGAATCCGTATGCGTTCACGATAGGGCCGACGGTAATATCGAAGACGCCGCCGCTCTGATCGCTGACCTTGAGCGCCGCCAGGAGGACTTCTGCGGTCTCGCGCGAGATTTCAAAGGGCTCGAGAGAATTCGACGCGTTAAAACGGGAGAGTTCCGATTGCGGTTTGTAGGTGGACATCAACCCGTCCACGAACGCAAGCCTCGCCTGGATCTGGATCTGGATTTGAGGTCCCCAGCCCGTGACATCGGCACTTCGTGGGGCGACCCCCTTAACCTGATACGTCGTCCCCATCGTCTCGCCCGAGAATGTCACCAGCCGCCCGGGCTTTTTGGGTCTGTCCTCGGCCAGGCGGTAATAGGAAAGGGCCGAGATGACCACGAGGCCCGCCACGAGAAAGCCGATGCGCATCGGACTAAGCGATCGCTGCTCGGGGCCGGAGGACACGGCGCTACCTCCTAACCGCCGAAATCGTCAAATAAGATGTTCTCGTCTTCGACGCCCAGGTCGCCGAGCATGTTGATCACCGCCGTATTCATCATCGGAGGCCCGCAGATATAGTACTCGCAGTCCTCGGGCGCGGGATGATCTTTCAGGTAATTGTCGTAGAGGATCTGATGGATAAACCCTACGTGGCCCGTCCAGTTGTCCTCGGGCAGCGGCTCGGAAAGCGCCAGATGCCACTGAAAGTTCTCGCTCTCCGCGCGGATTCCATCGAAATCTTCGACGTAAAACGCCTCGCGGTAGCTCCGGGCGCCGTACCAAAACGATACCTTGCGTTGTGTGTGCAGGCGCTTGAATTGATCGAAGATGTGGGAGCGCATTGGGGCCATTCCCGCTCCGCCGCCGATGAAAATCATTTCCGCATCGGTGTCTCTTGCGAAAAACTCTCCGAAAGGGCCTGAAATGGTCACTTCATCTCCCGGTTTCAAAGCAAATATGTACGAGGACATGATGCCGGGGGGTGTCCCTTTGGGCGCGCGCGGTGGCGGGGTCGCGACGCGCACGTTGAGCATGATGATGCCTGCTTCCTCGGGGTAGCTGGCCATCGAGTATGCACGAAACACGGGCTCGTTGACGACGGAGGTGTATTGCCAAAGGTTGAACTTGTCCCAGTCTTCCTTGTACTCCTCTTCGATGTCGAAGTCTTTGTAGTGGACGGTGTGGGCCGGGCATTCGATCTGGATATAGCCGCCCGCGCGGAAGGGCATGGCTTCGCCTTCGGGCAGCTCGAGCACGAGTTCCTTGATAAAGGTCGCCACGTTGCGGTTCGACCGGACATTGCACTTCCATTTGCGGACACTGAATATCTCGGGGGGAATCTCGATCTTCAAATCCTGCTTTACCTTCACTTGGCAGGACAAGCGGCACCCTTCGCGCGCTTCGCCCCTGTTGACAAAGTTGAGCTCGGTCGGCAGCATCGCGCCGCCGCCTTCGAGCACGTGCACCTTGCACACGCCGCAGCTTCCCTTGCCGCCGCAGGCGGACGGCACGAAGATTTTCGCTCCGGCGAGCGTATTGAGCAGCGTATCGCCGGAGGCCACGTGCATTGCCTTGCTTTCATCGTCGTTGATGAGGATGGTGACGTCGCCGCTACTGACCAGTCGCGCTTTCGCGACCATGAGAATAGCCACGAGGGTGAGGATCACGAAGGTGAACATGAACATGCCCAAGCCGATCGTTGCAAACATTGTCAGCATTGCTGCTTCCTCGTCCTTGCTTAAAGCTGAATCCCGCTGAAGGCCAGAAATCCGATGGCCATCAGGCCAGTCACGATAAATGTAATGCCGAGGCCGCGCAGGCCGTCGGGGATGTTGCTGTAGGCGAGCTTTTCGCGAATGGCGGCGAGTGCGACGATGGCCAAGGCCCAACCTACGCCGTTTCCGAGGCCGAAGACGACGCTCTCAGTGAAACTGTAGTCGCGCTCGACCATGAAGAGGACGGCGCCCAGGATAGCGCAGTTCACGGTGATGAGCGGCAGGAAGACGCCCAGTGCGACGTAGAGCTTCGGCACGAAACGGTCCAGGAGCATCTCGAGTAACTGCACGGTCGCGGCGATGGTGCCGATGTAGACGATAAATCCGAGAAAGCTCAGGTCGTAGCCGGCTAGGCTAGGCCCGAGGAGGGGCACCCAGGCGAGTGCACCTTCTTTAAGCAACCCGTTATAAACAAGGTTGTTGAGGGGTACCGTGAAACCGAGCACGAAGATGACGGCTAAGCCCAGTCCGATGGCCGTCTCGACTTTCTTCGAACAGGCCATGAAGGTGCACATGCCGAGGAAAAACGCCAGCGCCATGTTCTCGATGAAAACGGCCTTGATGAAGATGTTGATGTATTCTTGCATCTGCATGGCTTAATCCTCGGACCCGACCTGCTCGGGTTTCCACGTGCGCAGGCCCCAAATGAAGAATCCAATGATAAAAAAGGCGCCGGGCGCGATGAGCATCAGTCCGTTGGGGTAATACCAGCCCCCGTCGTTCACCGACTGCAGCACGACCATTCCGAAGAGCTTGCCCGAGCCGATAAGCTCGCGGCAGAGGGCCGTGCCCATCAGGATGAGACTGTAGCCCAGGCCGTTGCCGATACCGTCCAAAAGGCTCGACCAGGGCCCGTTTTGCATGGCGTAGCCCTCGGCGCGCCCCATGACGATGCAGTTGGTGATGATGAGCCCGACGAAGACGGAAAGCTGCTTGCTGATTTCGAAGGCGTAGGCTTGAAGGATCTGATCGACAACGATCACGAGGGAGGCGATGATGCACATCTGTACAATGATACGGATACTTGAGGGAATGTAATTGCGCACTATGCTCACGGCGAGGCTGGAGCCGGCGGTGACGGCGGTGAGGGCGACGCACATGATCAGCGAGGGCGCCATTTGCGTCGTCACCGCGAGCGCGGAGCAGATGCCGAGCACCTGCAATGCGATGGGATTGTTGTTGAAAAATGGATCGAGCAGCACCGTGCGCTCCTCTCTGCTCATTATCGCCATCAGGTGCCACTCCCTTCAGCGCGAAGCTGCGCCAAATACGGACCGAATCCCTCTTCGCCGAACCAGAAACGGAGAAGGTTCGTCACGCCCCTGCTCGTTAGCGTCGCGCCGGACAGTCCGTCCACTTGGTGCGGCGCTTCGCTGGGTGGGCCCGCAACTCCTTTGATGACCTCAATCACCGGCTCCCAATTCGCATCGAAGACCTTACGGCCGGGCCACTTGCTCTGCCAACTCGAATATTCGACCTCCTTGCCGAGGCCTGGGGTTTCCTTGGTTTTGTAGAAGGTCAATCCTCTAATCGTGTTGCCATCGCTATCTAACGCTAGAAAGCCGTACATTGTGCCCCAAAGGCCCATCCCCTCAATGGGAAGAACGCGAAGATCGAGTTCCTTATTCTCCGCGTCCTTGAATACTTCGTATACGACCGCGTATCTGGGGACGCGCCGTACCCTGGCGAAATTTGAGGGCACGACCGCGCTCATGTCGGGGTCTTTCGACGCGGCAAGCTGATCGTAGGTGGCGGGGTCGATGCCGACGTCGTCCGCCGCTGCGGCATCCGTGTCGAGGTCGATCAGGCGCATTACGATGCGCTCGTCGAAGCTCTTGCTCACCTGATCTTTACTAGGACGCTTGCCCTCCTCGAGCAGCCCTTCTTCTACGAGCTCCTCGAGCAGGCCGCTGACTTCGAGCACCTTCTCTTGTTTATCGAGCAGCTCGTTTGCCTGCTGCCGGTCTTTCAAGAAAACGGCCGCGGTCGAGACGAAGAACGAACACAGGACGCATACAGCGCCCGCAAAAAGCACGATATATCGGACGGAGTTATGCTGCATAGCGCGCCGCCCTGCGTCTAATGTTGGCTTGGATCATGAAGTGATCGATCAATGGCGCGAACATGTTCATAAATAGGATCGCCAGCATCCAACCTTCCGGATAGGCCGGATTGATCACGCGAATAAGAATACCGAGCACGCCGATGCAGAAGCCGTAGATCAGCTTTCCGGTCTCGGTGAAGGCGGAGGTCACGGGGTCTGTCGCCATAAAAACGGTGCCAAAGGCAAAACCGCCAAGCACCCAATGCCAGTAGAACGGCACATCGAAGATGGGATTGGTGTCCGATCCGACTGCGTTCAGCGTTAGTATCATGACAAAGCTCCCCACGACACATCCGGCCATGGTTCGCCAGGACCCGATGCGTGTCACGATGAGCACGGCGGCGCCCACGAGACAGAACAGCGTCGAGGTCTCGCCCATCGAGCCCGGAATACGGCCGAGAAAGGCATCCCACCAGGTAAAACCGCTTTGTTGCAGGGCATATATACCGCTGGTCAGGCCGGTCTCGACGATTTCCAGTCCATGGGCCGCGAGTGCCAAGAGCGTCGCGCCCGAGTAGCCGTCGGGACTTGTTTGTGCGGCGATCCACACCTTGTCCCCGGAGATCTGCACGGGATACGCGAAAAAGAGGAAGGCCCGAGCGGATAAGGCCGGGTTCAAGAAATTCATCCCGACGCCTCCAAACATCTCCTTCGCGACGACTACCCCGAAAGAGATGCCGAGGGCGACCTGCCATAGGGGAATGGTCGGGGCGAGGATGAGCGGGAAGAGTGCGCTGGTGACCAGAAATCCTTCGTTGATTTCGTGCCGCCGGACGATGGCGAATAGAGCTTCAAACAGGCCCCCGGCTACCAAAGTGACGGCGTAAATCGGGATATAAAAAAACGCGCCGTAGAGGAGACAGCCTATGATGCTGGATGTTGAAAATTCCCAGCCCATCGTGAGGTAGAGGCTGCTCTGCCAGGAGTCGAGCGGCGCGGCGCCGCCTTCGATGGCGAGAAAGGCCTGGTAGCCGGTGTTGTACATGGCCATCAGCATGCACAGCCCGAGTGCGGACACGACGGTCATCATCATGCGTTTGAGATCGAGGCCGTCCCGCACGTGCGACGCGCCTTTCGTTACGTCTCCAGGCGTATACAGAAAGGTGTCGTTCGCCTCATACAGCGGGAAGAACTTTTCGAGGGGCTTACCCTTCTTGAAGAAGAGTTCGTATTGTTTGTCTTGTAATTCGCGTAGAAACTTCATCTTTTCCGACAACGCAAAAGCAGGGACAGTCCCGTCTCCGCTCGTGCCTCGCTTCGCTTGGTACAGTCCCTGTTTTTGGAGCCCATGCCCGCCGCGGTTAGCCTTCCCGTTCAATTTGAGTCAAGATTTGCCTGAGATAGGACCCATACTCGTACTTGCCGGGGCACACGAAGGTGCACAGGGCAAGATCCTCCTCGTCCAGCTCGAGACAGCCGAGCCTTTCCGCCTGTTCCAGGTCGCCGACGAGGAGGGACCGCAACAAAAACGTCGGGAGGATATCCAATGGCATCACACGCTCGTACATGCCTATGGGCACCATCGCACGCTCCGAGCCGTTGGTGGTCGTGGTGAAAGCAAAGCGCTTGTGCCTCGACAGACTCGATGTAAACACATTTACCGTGGAGAACTTTTCGGCCCCCGGCGTGAGCCAGCCCAAAAACTCACGCTCGCGGCCCTCGGGCAGGCAGGTCACCTGGTGATGGTAGCGCCCCAGATAGCCCAGGGCCTCTCCCTGGGCCGTGCGGCCTGAAAGCGCGGAGCCGGAAATGGCGCGGTTTTCGCCCTCTTCCAATTCGCCGTCCACGATCTCGTCGACGCTTGCTCCAATGCGGGTACGGACGAGCCGCGGGCTTTTGACGGAGGGGCCTGCGATCGAGATCACGCGTTCGACGCTCAACTCACCCGTCATGAACAGCTTTCCTATGGCGATTAGGTCTTGATAATTCAGGTACCAGACGCAGCGCTCCCGATGGACGGGCAAGAGGGTATGGATGTGCAGCCCGACCGTACCGGCCGGGTGTGGGCCCGAAAACTCTTCAACGGTGATTCCGCTGTAGGGACCTGCGGTAATCGACGAGCCTTTCGCCACGCACAGGAAAATGTCGCCCTCGCGGAGCTTCGCGATCGCGGCGAGGCCCTGCTCGAAGGCTTCCTCCTGACCGCGGCAGACCTCCTCCGGCGACGGCGCGAGGGGATTTGTGTCCATGGCCGTGATGAAAATTCCGTCCGGCTGGGAATCGACGGGCGGGACCTTGCTGAAAGGCCGGGCGCGGAACGACGTCCACAAGCCCGATTCAACGAGCAATTCGCGAATTTCCGTGCCGCTCAGCCCAGGGATGCCCTTTCCACTAAAGTGCTTAAAAGAGACGATCTCGTCCGGTGCCGGCGCGCCCGCGCGCTCGCTTTCGCTGAGATCGATGGCTACGGATTGCAAGGCGCGCTTTTCACCGTGGTGTACACCGGCGACAACGCCCGCGCCCGGAGAGGTATAGAGCGTGCCCGGCGATTTCTTGTCCTCGAAGAGCACCTGGCCGCGCTTAACCGTATCGCCCTCCTGGACGAACATGATCGGCTTCATGCCGACGTAATCCGCGGCGACGATCGCTACGCGCGTGATGCGGCTCCCCGCACCTATCGATTGCTCTGGCTCGCCCGTAATCGGCAGATCGAGACCTTTTTTTGTCTTATGGACAGCCATGGCTCGTCCCTGAATTATGTTGACTTCGGCCGTGCGCAGCAGCGAATGATACCGGCCGGATGGCGGTACTGATATTGGCGCCGATTAGATCGAGAACCATCTGTCTTCCAAGGTAATTACGGGAGCTCTTGGCCGAAGTGACACGTCTTCGTGGCCGTGTCTCCCCCACACCCCTGCGTCCGCGTCAACCCAATGCTCTACGCCGGACCTGCGCCGTTATGGCGGCGCACCCTTTATTCGCAGGGGCGGAAAGCCGCAGTAGTACGGAACTGCTGTCGATTGCCCACCCCGATAGGCGCAGCCAGGCCCCGGCGTGTCGGAATGATGAAGCGCGCGTATTCTGCCATATGGCGGGGGCTCGAAGCAAAGAACCGACGCGCACAAAAGAAGCAGTCTACCGCGCCATCGAAGACACATTATCGTGGGCGGAAGGGATCGCTTTTCTTTAGCAAGGGTTACATGTCATTATCGGGAGGATTCTCGCAAGGGATTCCGGGGCTTCGTCCAAGTGAAAAAGTTCTTAAGGATTTCGGGGGGCATACTGGGCCTCCTGATTGTGCTCTTCCTGGCCTTCTACCTCTGGGCATCTTCCGGCGCGCTCTCGAACGATGAATTCGAGAGCGGAAATCTGCTGGTAGCCGCACTGGAGGAGGCGGCGCTTCACAATCCACTGACCGTTGTGACCTATAACATCGGCTATGGCTCGGGTCTCACGAACAATACGGGTGACAATGCCTCCGCGGAGGAGTATGAGGCCAACGTAGCCTCCATCATCCGCGCGCTCGAGGGCGTCCGAGTCGACTTCGTCGCGTTCCAAGAGATCGACTACGACAGCGCCCGCTCGTACCATCGCGATCAGCTCGAGATCATTTCCGATGCGCTTGGCCTCAAGTATCGTGTGCAGGCCTTCAATTGGGACAAGAACTATCTCCCGTTTCCGTATTGGCCGCCAAGGTCGCATTTCGGCGCGGTGCTTTCAGGCCAAGCGATCGCGTCGGCGTATCCCGTTGCCGAACATTCGAAGATCACGCTCCTCAAGCCGGCCGAGCGCCCTTTTTACTACAACGAGTTCTATCCTGATCGTACGGTTCAAATTTCGAAATTCAATGTCGGGGGGCGTCCCCTGACGCTGCTGAACGTGCACCTCGAGGCGTACATGAACGCGACCCGGCAGAAGCAGGCCTTGGAGGTCGTGGATGTCGTCCGCAGACACAACGACGGGCCGCTCATCTTGCTGGGCGACTTTAACGCGCAACCTCCTTGGGTTGACGCGGGCGCGGACGAAAACGGCCGCCCGGACGGCACGATTGCGACTATACTCCGGGAGACGGGTCTCCAAAAGGCCATCGCCGAAGAGGCCTATGGAGAGGCGCCGGCGGATCGGCAACTGACTTTTCCTTCCGGCAGTCCGGCGGCGTGCCTCGATCATATCTTCTATAACGAGCACATCGAAGGGCTTAGCGCGCGGGTATTGTCCGATGCCGGCACGGGCTCGGACCACTTGCCGGTGGTCATGACTTTTCGGATTAACCCGGATATCTTTCCGGGCTAATTGGCGCCGCCGTTCATGCTCCGAAGATTTTCCTTGGCCAGGCGCGAGTGGGGATTGAGCTCGAGGGCCCGCTTCCAGTCTTCTTCGGCGAGGTCGTCGTTGCCGAGCTTTTCGTAGGCGATGCCCCGGAAGATCAACGCGCGCTCGTGGTCGGGGTCGATGCCTAGCGCCCGGTTCAGCATTTTCAGCGCCGCGGGAACATCCCCGCCCTGCCCCCGATTGGCGAAGAGCCCGCGTTTAGACCCTGTGACAATCGCGTTGGCGCTCTCCGGGTCAAGTTCCAGGGCCTTCTCTGTGGCCTTGTCCATTTCCCCGCCGTACTTGTTCCCCTTGTATTTGCTGCGGATCATGGTCCCGATCAAGTCGGCCTTGATCCGCCATTTCTCTGAGATGTTCGGGACCTTATTCAGGACCTCGTGCCCTATCCTTGCGGCCTCGTCGATGGTCCGGCCCAGAAGACGCTTTTCTCGCGGATCAACGTCCGTCGTCTCGTAATCTATACGGCGCAACTCCGCCACTAACAGCGCCACGCGCGCCAACGCCATACGGGACTCGTCGCCGGGGTTCTCCTTCACGAAGAACTGTAACTCGCCCATCAGCGCTTCGGCTAAAGGCAGGTCGTATTCGCGTTGAACCTGCTCCGCCCGCTTCTGCAATTCTTCAAAGGAGACGGCAGATGCGGATACGCACACCAGAGCACCGAGCACAAATCCCCCGAAAATTCTGGCACCCAAATTGTCGGTTCCTTCCCTATGCAACGCTATGGAAGCCGATAGGCCACCACTATTTTGAAGAAGATCGCCTATCTTCGTCAATAAGACATAGACGGGTTGTGAGGGCGCCTTATTCAGGCGGGCTCGTTCCGAAGCGCAAATATCGCGGGAACCAGAAGAATGTCCGCCAGTAGCGCGACTACAATCGCTACTCCGGCCAGAAGGCCGAAGTTACTTATTGGCGGAAACGCCGACTGGCTTAGTGTGAAAAAACCTATGCAGGCCGTAATCGTCGTAGCTATGAGAGAGGGCCCGACCTTGGACAAGGTTGAGCGAATGGCCTCATCTTTTCTTTGTCCGCGGACCCGGTGCCGGTGATAGCCCACGATGAAGTGAACGGTGTCGTCGACTGCGATTCCCAGTGAAATACTCGCGACCATGACCGTTCCCGCGTTGAGTGGAATGTCCAGCACGGCCATCGTGGCGAAGACCGAAAGCAAGGGCATGACATTGGGGATCACTGTGAGTAGCGTGAGTCTCACGGAACGCAAGCCTATGAGAATCGAGACAAAGACGAGCACGAAAGCCAGGCTAAAACTTTTAATTTGCGTCATAATAAGGGACAGTTGCATGGCCTGCATGCGCGTCGCCATGCCGGTGACCGTAGCGCTCAACGGCGGGTCCAGGCGCGCTATATGCTCACGACCGCGATCGACGACCGTTGCGAAGTGTTGGGCCTCCATCGTATTGATCAGGACGGACATCCGGATTCTCTGGCCGTCCTCGGTAACGAAATGCGGGAGCTGATTATCGTCTTCCTCAGAGAGAAGCGCAATCAGTTTCTCCGCCTCTTCGCGGGTCTCGGGCAGCGCGTAATACGCGGTGTCGAAATCGTGGTCCCATTGATTCGTTTTCTTCAAGAACTCATAGGGCGTATAGACTCGGGCTACGACGTCGGAGGTCTCCAGGTCGGCCGCGATGTCATCGATCGCCGCCCAGTACTCGGGGTTCAGCCAGCCGCCCGGCGTGTCGAACATGATTTCAAGCGTGTGAAGCCCTGTAAGGTTCTCGGCCACGAAATCGTAGGATCTGATCAGTTCCCCGTCCTTGGGTAGAAACTTTGTCGCGTCCGCCTCCGTTCGCAATTGGGTGGCGCTGTAGGCGCCCCAAATAATCAACGCGGCAAAGAAGGCAACGACGAGGCGCGGGTACCTGGTGACCCAGTCGCCGAAATTCAACAGAACGCGGCTCGTCCCCTGTCCCGCGCCGTCCGGGGCGGGGACTTTCATGACATTCAGGAGATAGGGACAGAGCACCAGATTGACGCCCAGCGATATCAGCATCCCCAAAGCCATAAAGGCGCCCAGCTCCCTAATGAGGCCGATGTCGGCGACCACGAGCGAAAGGAAACCGAATGCCGTTGTTATGGCGGCCAGCGAACAGGAGAACCGCAAGGCCGAGAGGGTCTCGCGGATCGCGGTTTCGATTGAGGAGGTCTCGGCGAGATGCCGCTGGTAGTGATTGACGAGGTGGATGCAATTTGCGAGCGTCAGTACCCAAAGAATGAGCGGCAGGGCCGATGTAACGATGGTCATGGTCCGCCCGAGCGCGACAAGAGCGCCGAGCGTGAGTAATTCCGTCACGCACCCGCAGATAAGGATCACCGCGGTGGCCTTGAACGAACGGAGTAAGGCGATCAACACCAGAAGCGATGCCACGGCCGCGATGGGAAACATGCGCATGGATTCGCCCAGGGTGATGGTGTTGATGGCCGTATCGAAGACCACGCCCCCGACCGCGTCGACCCGGAAACCGTAGTCGCGCAACGGCTGGAGCGAAGTCAGTATGTGTTCAGAAAGTTCCTTGAAGGCGTCGGGCGTGTCGAGGACTACGGATTGAACCAACAGTCCTGCGACATCGTGGTTGGCCGATATAAACAGCCCCTGATAAAAGGGCGTGGAGGTCATCTCTTCCTCGAGTGCTTCGGGATCCTCCTCGCCGAAGTTCTCGCGGTACAGCGCCGGGATACCGGTCACATCTTCGACGTATGGGTTGTCTTCGAGGAGGTCCATAACCTGGACCATCACGTCAAGCGCATCCTCATCGAACAAAGGCTTCCCGGAGATGGCGATAATCACGACGTCATCGTTGCCAAATGCCTCTTGAAAGCGTTTATGATCGAGGGCCTCCGGCCCGGATTGGTCGAGCATGCGGTCCTGGCGGTTATCGATTTTGAGCTGCAGGACAAAATAGATGGAGATGATGCAGAGGACGAGAATGACGGCAGGACCGATTCTTGAACGCATGAAAGCTCCGATTTTGAGGAAGGGCCGCTGAGCCCCAGGCTCAACGGCCCGATTTAGCGGTCTGAGCCGTGGATCTTAAATCTCAACCGAAGAAGTCCGCGTATCCTAACACTTTTCTGCCGGAAATCCATTCAGACCTTCACATAGGTCGTAGGCGTCGGCAATT
>JASJYE010000354.1 GCA_030123645.1 Candidatus Hydrogenedentota bacterium
GCGCAGCAACCAGATCCTGAACTACAAAAGCCTTCCGTGGGCAAGAAGCTGATTCGAGAGGGCGCGACCGCGCGAAATGACATTGGAGATCGAGGAATGAAGATTTTGGTCGTTCACGGCCCCAACTTAAATTTATTGGGCACGCGGGAAACGGACGTATACGGGGAGCAGACGCTCGATGACGTGAATGCGATGCTTTCCTCGGAGGCTGAAAAGCTGGGTGCTGAGATCAGGACGATGCAGTCTAACAGCGAGGGGGCCCTCATTGACGCTATTCAGGACGCGCGCGGCTGGGCCGATGCCATCATCATTAATCCCGGGGCCTACACGCACACCAGCATCGCACTGCGTGACGCCGTGGTGGCCGTCGACCTCCCGGTGATCGAGGTGCACTTGTCGAACGTTCACGCCCGCGAGGATTTCCGCCGCCACTCCTACATCGCCCCGGTTGCAGTCGGTCAGATCGTGGGCTTTGGCGCAGACAGTTACCGTCTCGCCTTGCTCGCCGCCCTGTCGCTGGAGCGGAGTTCATGAACGATCGCCTGGACCAAGTCAGGAGCGCCCTCGAGAAGGCCGGTTGCGATGCCTTCTTCAGCGTGTCGCCGCCTGCGAACCAATATCTTAGTGGATTGCTGACGAGTTTTGGGGAGATATCGTCTGCGATCATTATCATGGGCGATCGGGCGCATTTTCTGTGCGATTTTCGATATACCGAGCAGGCCCGAAAGGAAGTTATGGGCTACGAGATCTCCGAGATTAAGGGCGACATCCTTGTGCGCAGCGGGGAGCGCCTCGAGAGTCTCGGGCTGAAAAAAGTCGCTTTCGACCCATCAGGTCTCACGGTTGACGAGAAGGCACGGCTTGAGTCCGCCTATACCGGTGAATTGGCCGGGGAGAAAACCTGGGTCTCAGGGCTCCGGGTTATTAAGTCGGACGAGGAGCTAGAGCTTCTGCGCGCCGCTTCTAATCTTGCCGAGGGAGTGCTTGCGGATTTGACGCCGACGCTTAGGGAGGGTCTTCCGGAGCGCGAATTGGCGGCGCAATTTGAGTTTGAGTTTAAGAAGCGCGGCGCCACGGGCTCATCCTTCGACACGATAGCGCTATTTGGCCCCAAGAGCTCCCTGCCCCATGGCATCCCGGATGGAACGCCTCTGAAGCGCGGCGATGTTGTGTTGCTCGACTTTGGCTGCCGGAGCGCAGGCTACTGTTCAGACTTGACTCGCACTTATGTTTTCGGTACGATTCCCGGGGCTTGGTTCGAGGAGATCTACGCCCTAACCTACGAAGCGCAGCACCGGGCGCTTGAGGCCGTGCAGCCCGGCAAGACGGGGCGCGAGGTCGATGCCGTCGCCCGAAATATTATCTCGGAAGGGGGCTATGGCGAGTATTTCGGCCACGGACTCGGTCACGGTGTCGGGGTGGAAATTCACGAAGCGCCGCGCTTGAATACGGAGTCCGACACGGTGCTGGAAGCGGGCATGGTCCTAACGGTCGAACCCGGTATTTATCTTCCCGGCAAAGGGGGAGTGCGTATCGAGGACTTGGTCGTCGTTCGCGAAGACGGCTGCGAGATATTGACAAAGACGCCGAAGCAATTAAAGGTTTTAGGTGAATGATATCCACTACCGATTTTCGCAATGGTATGGTTGTCATCATAAATGATACGCTGATGGAACTGGTTGAGTTTCAGCATGTGAAGCCCGGAAAAGGCGGGGCCTTCGTGCGCACGAAACTCAAGAACGTCATCACGGGGCGTGTCGTGGAGAAGACGTTCCGGGCCGGCGAGCGCATGGAAGAGGCACGGCTCGTTCGCGAGCCTTATCAGTATTCGTATTCAGATGGTGACTTGTTTCACTTTATGCATCGCGAGTCCTACGAGCAGACGCCGGTGGGCAAAGACATCGTCGGCGACCGGAAGGATTGGCTTAAAGAGAACCAGGAGATCGACCTCTTATTCCACGGGAGCGAGGTCATCCGCCTCGAGCTTCCTGTCACGGTCGAATTGGCGGTTACCAAGTCGGAGCCCGGTGTCCAGGGCGATCGGGCGCAGGGCGGAACGAAGCCAGCGGAACTGGAAACGGGCGTTATGGTGCAGGTGCCGTTGTTTCTTAACGAGGGTGATGTAATCAAGGTTGATACGCGCTCGGGAGAGTATCTCGAACGCGTGTCGGGTTGAGGGCGTTGCGTTGTGCAATGCTCATCGTGGGCGGGCTCATAGCGGCCGCGTGAGGAGGTGACCTTGGATTTTAAAGAGCTACAAGAGTTGATTCGCATTCTGGAGGAGTCCAGTCTCACCGAAATCGAGGTTGAGGAGGAGGGGCGGCGAATCCGCCTGCAGAAGCCGGGCCCCCCGGCGGTGCTCCAGCCCGTTGCCATGGTGCCCGTAGTGGCCCCATCGGCGCCGGTCGTAGCGGATCCGTCCGCGGCCGAGACAGAAGAGGTCGATGAGGCGTGCAGTCTGCCGACGATCGACGCACCCATGGTGGGTACCTTTTACGCTGCATCTGCGCCGGGCGAGGAGCCCTTCGTCCAGGCGGGCGACACGGTCGAAGAAAACCAGACGGTGTGTATCGTCGAGGCGATGAAACTCATGAATGAAATCGCTACGAAATTCGCCGGAATTATTGAAAAGGTCCTAGTTGAAAACGGTCAGCCGGTCGAATTCGGCCAGCCTCTCTTCGCGATACGCGCAGTTGAGTAGGGCGCGGTCGCTTCATCCCCGGTTCCCATAGGAAGCTCTTTCCAAGCATGTTCAGACGTATTCTCATAGCGAATCGCGGTGAGATTGCGGTTCGTATCATCCGCGCCTGCCGCGAAATGGGCATCACCTCCATCGCAGTCTACTCGCAAGCCGACCAGAACAGCCTGCATGTCGGGCTCGCCGACGAGAGCATCTGTATTGGGCCGGCCGCGCCGAGCGAGAGTTATCTCAATATCCCCGGCATTATTGCGGCGGCGGAAATTTCTGACGCCCAGGCCATCCATCCCGGTTATGGTTTCCTTTCAGAGAATCCAAAGTTCGCTTCTATATGCCGGGATTGCCACATTGGGTTTATCGGGCCCACGCCTGAAGCGATCGCTTTGTGCGGGAACAAGGCCCAATGCCGAGAAACCGTCAAGGCCGCGGGCGTGCCGGTCGTCCCGGGCAGTGAAGGGCTTATCGGCGATACGACCGAAGCGCTGTCTGTCGCGGAGGACATTGGTTTTCCGGTGCTTGTGAAGGCCTCTGCCGGCGGCGGCGGAAAAGGGATGCGGATTGCGCACAACGACGTTGCGCTCAATCATGCCTTTAACATGGCGGTGTCCGAGGCTGAGGCGGCCTTCGGCGATGGGGGCGTTTACCTCGAGAAATTTGTCGGGCGCGCGCGCCACATCGAAATCCAAATTCTCGCCGATC
>JASJYE010000355.1 GCA_030123645.1 Candidatus Hydrogenedentota bacterium
AAAGCGATGGCTGCATAGTGCACCTCATTAACTTGTTGAAACGCAAGGTTGCTTGGGTGTCCGGTCGATGAGCCGCATTCCCTGCATTTTTCGCGGTGCATCGGGGCCGGGCACTTCGTAGAGGCATTCGTTTTTTCCCGTGAATGGATGAGCTATGAGTAGCCCGTGTCGGTTCCACGCCCTTACGGTCTGCTGATGGACGTTCAAGCGCTCGGCAACCTCCTCCACCGTGAGCAGGCCTCGCGATCGGAGCCGTTCATAGCGAGTTTTCAGCTTGTAACCTCGCCGGGTGTCTTTTACGGTAGATCGAGTCCATTTGTGCCCGTGCCCGGTAGTGAAGCCCTTCTGGTTTAAAATCTCGGCGATCTCGCCCTCACAGTGATCTTCCAGCTGGCGGTCGATCTCGCGCACAGCTTCCGGGGCGGTTTGGCGCATCTCCCAGGCCCTGGCAGGGCGCGGCAGAACGATTTGCCGCTCGGCACCGCCGCGGAAGCGGACCTGTAGGAGGAGGTTTTCTTGCCTGAGGAGCGTTACGTCCTCGATCACAAGACGCACCATGCGTTTGCGGTCCTGATCGCTGGCCTGATTCCATAGGCGCGGGAGGTCGGTGGCCAGTGCAAAGAGTTCCTCGCGGAGCGACTCGTCGACGAGTCGGCCGTCGAGTTGCCTTCGCTCTTCGTATGTCCGCTGAGCCTCTTCCAGAGAGCGAAGCTTCTCGTTCCAGTCGGCTTCCAGGGAATCTGCGACCAGTCGATTCTCCGGATCGACGTTCATGAACCTGCGCCGGGACAGTTCACTCTCGTATCGGACTCGCTCGACCTGTTGAAGACGGAGACGGTCGGCTTCTTCTGCGCGGGCGAGGAGTTCGGCCTGGACGGCGAGGGTGATCTCGATGTTCGCCGTGCTGATCGAGTCGAGCAGCAGCTCAGCAATGGCAGCGTCGACGCCACTGCCCGGAACAATCTGACACACCGGTTTGCACTGTTCGATCATATCCCATTGGCACGTGTAGTCGGGCACCTGCTTGCCGCGGCGTACGTGATAGCGCACGCTCATCCGGCGACCACACCGTCCGCAGATAACGATCCCCTGCAGAAGCGCCGGCCCTTCCCGCGGTGGGCGTTTGTGTCGATCGTAGCCGTATCCGTTGGCGTTCTCGCACAGGCGCCGCTCGTTCGCCTCGAACTCGTCCCAGGTTATATAGCCCTCGTGGGCATCGGGAATCAGTGCAAACCAATCCTGACGCGGCTGAGTGGAGAAGGTTAATTTTCCGTCGGGTCGCCTTATGGTGCGGGTGCGCCCGTAGAAGAAGGCACCGGCGAATCGTGGGTTGTGCAGCGTCGTCAGCGCCCGCGTGTGGGTGAGTTCTTTCCAATGCAGCTCCCCCTTGTGCGAGCCACAGTGGATCCGGCAGGGGAACAGCAGACTCTGCCGGCGGAATGCTTTGACGGTCGCACGCGCCGACCCCGTGCGGCAGAAGGTCTCAAAGAAGCAGTGAAGGCTTGTCTGAACCTGCTGGTCCGGATCGAGGATGACGTGATCCTGATCGTCGTAGAGAAACCCCGTCGGCAACCGCATCTTCAGCTCGCCGCGACGGGCTTTGTTCAGGGCCCCGCCCCGCATGCGGGCCTTCAAAAAATGAAGCTCGGCCTCACTCATCGTGCCTTTGAGTCCAAGCAGCAGGCGGTCGTTGAAGTGCGCCGGATCATAAATTCCGTCCTCGTCAAGAATAAGCGTAGCCGTGAGGGCGCAAATTTCCAGAAGGCGATGCCAGTCACTCGAGTTGCGGGCCAGGCGCGAGACTTCGAGCCCCATCACAAGTCCGGCGTGGCCGAGGCCGACCTCGGCCACGAGTTGCTGGAATCCTTCTCGGCCGGCCGTGGAGGCACCTGATTTACCGAGGTCGCAATCGATGACATGGATGCGTTCGGTTGGCCATCCGAGCGCGAGGGCCCGCTCTCGCAGAGCGTACTGCCGCCGGGTGCTCTCGCCGTGTTCGGCCACTTGACGCAAGGACGACTGACGTACGTAGAGATAGGCATCTCGCTCAAGGTGTGAGGCGGTCACTTTCTGGCCATTGGCGCTCGAATATTGATCAATGGTGGTGGACATGGCTTTTATCGGATAGAGGGAGTAAAAGAGGACCTGACGGCCTGGCTATCGACGATGAGCGAGACGATCGTGCGCACCAGTTCGCTGTCAAGCGGCACTGGAAGCGGCATCGCGCTCGAACCCTGTTGCTTGACGGGCGCGCACGCGGCAGCGGTTCGCATCCACGCCAGTATTCCGCGCTGCACGAGAAGCCCATAGCCCATCTCTCGTGGGCCACACGGATTGAGCGCACGCGTGCGAAGCCGCTCGTAGGCGGGTGCTGGAGGCGATTCGGATCGATTTTCGGTAACAATCATCGTTTTTTTTTCCGGGCCTGGAAGTGCCGCTTGATCGTTCTTGGATGGACGCGCAGGCCCGTCTGACGCTCAAGCTCTTCGGCCAGATCAGCCCATGTCAGGTGAGGATCTTCCAAAAGACGCCCTACGAGAAGGGAGGCCCGTTCATCGGTCAGCTTGTGTGGGCCGCGCGGGCCACGGCGCTCGGAGAGTAGTCCCCACAACCCATCCGCATGGAAGGCCCGCCGGGCTTTGTAGTAAGTAGGGCGAGAGAAGCCAAAGCGCTCTGAGGCACGGCTCACGCTCCAGCCCTCCTCTGCCACGCGGCGAAGCATCTCGTACTTGACCTGCAGCAGATCGCGGGCATCGAAGAATGCATGCTCGAGAAAGAGAACGTCCTCCATGCGGGAGGCCCGCGCGTTGAACGTACCCGACTGACGAAGGAGGCCCTCTTTGTGATCGTTAGTGGTCATGAATATGAATTGTAAATTATATTGTGTCCGTTTATTTATCCTGTACAAACAAGGATGTGTGTAATATACGACGTATATGATGCATAACAAGAGTTTATGAGTCAATTGTTCGACATTTACACGGCTCAATGATATGTAGTAAGGACACATATTAGTTTACAAAATGACAGAATTGTCTTTACAGTCCGGATCGTCGAGCCACGTCAATAAGCGCCGAAGCTCAATGAGATCAATGAGGCGAAAACACGACCGTCCAGACGAGATTACCACGAACGGATCCGGGGCCGACAGATCCGTCCAGGAGGCAGGAAGGCTCATCGAGCGCCCTTCTCGGTTGTAGAAATACACCCGGTCCTCACCCCAAGGTTGGCGATACTTCAGAACCTCGAACTGCTCTCCGCGAAGCGGGTGAAAAGGATGCGTGACCCGAAAACATTGCTGCGGAGCGTTGCTATTGGGTGCAATTGAAGGTGATTGACAATGCACCGACCGAATCGTTTTTCTCGTCATTAAAAAGAGAGAGGGTTTACC
>JASJYE010000356.1 GCA_030123645.1 Candidatus Hydrogenedentota bacterium
AGGATGGGCTCCGTGGGAACACGAAACGGCAGCCGCGCGAGTATAACACACTGGAGCGCGTCCCCGGCAACGTCGACGCCCTCCCAAAAGCTGTCCGTGGCGAACAAAACGCTCGACGCGTCCCGGCGAAATCGCTCGAGTAATTGTGTTCGCGCTGGCGCGCCCTGCCCCAAGGGCGTGATGCCTTTACTCCGCAGGTCCTTTTCCAGGCGCGTGTACGCCGCGTTCAATGCGTAGAAGGACGTGAACAGCACAAAGGCATGGCCGCGAGTCACGCTTAGCACCTCGCGGATACATCGAATGCTTTCATCGAGAAAGGCGTCCTTGTCGGGTGTCGGGATGTCGTTCGGGACGCACAAAAGGGCCTGCTTCTGAAAATCGAAGGGCGAACCCAATACGGCGCAATCGATACTTCGATCGGCGACGAGATCCAAGCCGATACGGTTGAAGAGAAAGCCGAATTCGTTTTGCACGGTCAGCGTTGCCGAAGTCATCGCCACGGTCTTCAAGTTCGGATAGACCCACTCGGAAAGCGGCTTGCCCACCTCGAGCGGACATCGCACCAGCCGGACGATGCGGCTTTTCTCCGCGTCGATTTCAATCCAGCGGACCGTGTTGGCTTCGAGCGTGGCGCCGGTAGCCTCGGCCATGGTATTCGCCAGACGCAACAGCCTGTCGCGGTAGGCTTGAAGCTGCGACGCCTCCATCGCGAGCGGGCGCTCGAAATCATTAGGCCCGGGCTCGATCTCCGAGAGCAGCTTGTGCAAGGCCGAACAATGCCGCGCCAGCCGCGTCAACTCCTCGGCCGCGGGCAGAACGTAGACCGCATGGATCTCCCTGAGTTGCGCGTCCTCGAGCACCTCCTGGGTCAGACGCCATTTAATGTCCCGCCCCACTTGCCCGCACTTCTCCGCGCACAGGCTTCGTAGGGCCTGAAAGGCCGCTGTCACCGCTTCACGGCATGCCGAGACGGCCGGCAGCAGCGTATTGTCTATCAGGTCCAGGATGGCTTCCGCGTCTTGATGCGAGAGGGCCGGCGCCTCCTGCACAAGTCGCACCTTGATAAACATCAACAGCCCGCGATCCTGGCCCCGATCTTTGCGTTGAAAGCGCCCGAGCAAGGCCAGAGCGCCGTTCTGCGTCGCTTCAACGCCGAAATACTCCGTGGCCGAATCCTCGATATGGTGTGCCTCGTCCAGGATCAGGCGCTCGAAGGCGGGCAGCACCGCGAGCGAAGAGAATCTGCCCGTTTCCTTCTTGATGGCAAGGTCGGAGAAGAGCATGTGGTGATTGACGACAATGAGATCCGCCTTCGCGATTTCGCGCCGCGCCTTCGTCACGAAACAGTTCTTCGCGGCCATGCACTGCGCCGCGGTGCAGGTGTCCGCCTCGGAACAGACGCGCTCCCACACATCTCTCGTCGGCACGAAGGAGAGATCCGATTTGCTCCCGTCCTCCGTGCGCGCCGCCCACTCGGCGATCGTCCGGAGCGCCGCCTCGTCTTTCTCGTCATCGAAGAGGGTCGCTTCGGAAAGCGCGCGCTCGAGACGTCGAGGGCACACGTAATTCGAACGGCCTTTGACCAGTACGGTCGAAAACTTTAGATCCAGACAGCGCTGGAGCAGGGGGACATCCTTGAACACGATCTGCTCCTGAAGGTTGATCGTGCGTGTGGATATAACGACCCGCTCGCGGTTGCGCACGGCCCAGAACACCGCCGGCAGCAGATACGCAAGCGTCTTCCCCACTCCCGTCGGCGCCTCGATGACCGCCATGCCGTCCTCGTTGAAGGAACGGCAGATCACTTCCAGCATCTCCTCCTGCTGCGGGCGCTCCTCGTAGTCGGTAAGCGCCTCGGCGATTCGGCTCTCCGGCCCCAGCAGCCGCGCGAGTTCCGCCGAGTCAAGCCGCGTCCGGTCCTTTTCGCGGAAGGCCTCCACCACGACATAGACCCGCGAAACGTCATTGTCGACGATATAAACGCCGTGGCCGTTGTGGCTATAGACGATCGCCAGCTCGAGGTCGGCGTCCGATGGATGGACATCGCCGTCCGGGTGGTTGTGTATCACCACGTCGCGCGCATCGAGCCCGTCAAAGATGGCCGGCACAGCCCCCTCATGCCCACGCGCGCAAACCCGTACGCCCTCGATCAGCCCACCGGAGTTCATCGAGCAGGCGAAGAACACCTCATTTCCATCCGCCTCCTCAATCGCCCCGCGCATGGCCGAGGCCGCCTCCGCGGAGATTCGCGTGCGCGCATCCTGGCCCGTTTCAGTCGTCATGGCCGAATATCGTACGTGAGCCGCCCCCGCGAACGCGACTTCGCCCGGAGCACCCTAGATTTATCGAGGCCCGTTTGCCGCTAATGCGCTTTCTGTTGACAATGGGTGCCACCGTCAAGCGGAGCTTGGGGGTGTGCGGTGCCGACTTCGAAGGCACCCCCAAACGAGTTTGGCGGTGGCACCCATGACTTCCTTTTTCTTGACAGCGCTCATTGCTTGGGCCACACTGGTTCAGACCCATCGGCGGTGGTCGCCGCTGGGGCTATTTGGGAAATCTCGGATAAAATGCCGCAATAAACTGCGAGACAGAGCGCGACCAAAGGAAGATAAAGGGCTCAGCGCGCTTCCAGCAAACGACCCAAAGGCGTGTTATGATGACAGGAAACCAAAGTTCTGCATGTGATCCGTATCCATCTAATCATTGTTAGCAAAGGGAGAAGAAGGCGAAATGGCGCGTATCAAGATCGATGCGGATGAGTTGATGATGGCCATGGAAGACCACGGCGGATTCCTCTCCTACTATCTTGATAAGGAGACGGGCAAGATCCGCTTGACGTCGGAGGATTTGGGACTCTCAGACGAAGACGATGACTTGCCTCAGAGGCTGGAGGAGGAGCCTGACCGTTACGTGGGAATCGAAGCCCTCTCCTCCCACGACGGGTATAGGATTATGGAGGACTTTGTGGATTCCCTTCCGGAAGGAGAGGAGAGACGAATTCTTCAGCAGGCCCTTTCTTGGAAGAAACCGTTCAGCAACTTCAAGAGTGCCGTCGCAGACATGGGTCCGCTTCGGGAGCAATGGTTCAAGCTTCACGATCGGAGGATGCAGCAGGAGATGCAGGACTGGCTTGCGTATCACGAGCTCGACGCTGAGTTGGTCGGGACAAGGGAGACTGGCTAACCATCCCATGCAACGGACTTCGCCGCTGATACGCGTAAGGTTAAGCTGCGACCCGGCAAAGACGGTGTGATGGTCGCGGGCAGGTCCATATCGAAAATCTCGGCTAAACCTAAATCGCGCTAGAGCATTTTAAGATTAGATAGATACCTCCTCAGTTGTGAGCATGAAGTCGTTAAGGAAGAGGAAGTCACGGGTGCCACCGTCAA
>JASJYE010000357.1 GCA_030123645.1 Candidatus Hydrogenedentota bacterium
GGCTGTCTCGGCATTCCTCGATACTGTGCCCTTGCCCGTTGGCCCCGGGAATTTCCGGGCAGTAGCCAATGTACCATTCCCCTTCTTTTTCGAAGACCGCCGTAAACTCGTTATGCATCGTCTGCACTCCTCTCCAAACATTATGCCTAGTTCTACGCGCAATGCCAAGCAACGCCTCGCTCGTTACCCTTTTAGCGCGCCCACGGTAATGCCTTTGGTGAGTTGGCGCTGGAGGAGGAGGTAGACGAGGAGGGTGGGGACCATGATGATGACGAGGCCGGCGAACATGAGGCCGAAGTCGGTCTTGTATTGGGCCTGGATACTGACGGAGGCGAGGCCGAGGGGCAGGGTCTTCTTCTCGGGGGAGTTCACGAACACGAGCGCGAAGAGGTATTCGTTCCAGATGCCGAGGAAGTTGAAGATGGCGGCGGTGACGAGGCCCGGCCGTGCGAGCGGCAGCATGATCTGGCGGAACACGGTCCACTCGGACGCGCCATCGATGATCGCCGATTCGCGAAGGGCGCTCGGCAGCGATTTAAAGAAGCCGGTCAGGAGCAAAATCGTGAACGGGAGGCTGAGCGCGATGTAGATGGTGATGAGGCCGGTGAGTGAGTTGTGAAGTTGCACCTCGTAACCGAGCGGCCGCGTGAGGGCAGTCAGGCCGTCGCTGATCGTGCTGAACTGGAAGAAGAGCGGAATGAGCACGAGCTGCGCGGGGACCATCATGCCGCTGATAAAGAAGAGGTAGAGCGGCCGGTTGAAGCGGAAGTCGAAACGTGCGAGGGCGTAAGCGGCCATCGCCCCGAAGGAGAGGATGCCCGCCAGCGAGACCGTGGTCACGAGGACGCTGTTCATGAAAAAGGTGCTGAAGTTCGATTTCGTCCACGCGTTCTGGAAATTGCCTACGGCGGCCTCTACAGGCGTGGGCACGTCGGGCCGGTCGGCATAGGGCGACCCGGTTATAAGCCACGGCAGGCCAAAGGAATTCTCGTAAATCTCCTGCGAGCTGCGGATCGAATTGCTGAATACCCACACGATGGGCAGTACGACCGCCGCAAGCCACACAAAGAGCACCGTGTAGGTCAGCGCTTTAGAGATTTTCTGCATCTTCTCTCAGGTTTCCGGCTAGTAAGTTTGACGCAATAATTAAAATTCCCGGCTTCGCGGTAATGACGCGATAGAGACTTTTCGTCGTAGTCAATATTCCAGCGCCTCCCTCCTGGACCAGCGCAACGTAATGAGCGTGGCGACGAAGACGAGCGCAAAGAGGACGACCGCGACCGCTGCGGCGTATCCGACGTTATATTCCGTGAATACTTTTTGATAGAGAAGCGTCGCGAGCACGTGGGAGTCGGCTGTTGGGTATTGGTTTTCCATGACCCACACGGCGTCGAAGAATTTCGCTGAGCTGATGATGAAGAAAACGACCCCAACGACGAAAACTTCGCGGATCAGTGGCAGGGTCACGTGCCGGAACTGTTGCGCGCCGGTCGCGCCGTCCAGCGTCGCGGCTTCATAGAGTTCCTCCGGGATGCCCTGCATCGCGGCGAGAAAGAGCACCATGTAAAAACCGACCGCCGTCCAGACCATCATCGGGATCAGCGCATAGATGAGGCGGCTCGTGTCCAGGAAGGCGTAGGGAAGCTGATCTTTCATGAAATCGATACCGACCGCGCCGAGCCCTCGCTGGATGAGCCCAAGCAGGGCATTCACCGCGCCGAAGTCGTTCGTACTGTAAAACAATACCCAAAGCGCCGCGATCGCGACGGAGGCCACGATATTCGGGAAGAAAAAAGCCACGCGAAACACCGAGGCGCCCCGAACGCCGCGATGCACCAGATGTGCGAACAATAGCGCGAGGGAGAGCGTGATGCCGCCCCCTGCGATCATGAGGATCGCGTTGTGCCGGAGCGCAGCGAAAAAGAGGGCGTCCTTAAAGAGCGTTTGGAAGTTGTCGAGCCCCGCCCATTCAGCCTCGCCGAGTCCGTCCCACTTTTGCAGACTGTAGACCAGCGCACGCACGCCGGGCAGCGCGACGAAGACCGTAAACAGAAACAGCGCCGGCGAGAGAAACAGGGCAACAAAGCGAAGCTGTCCGGCGCCATTCTTCATTCCGATTCTCCCAACAGCGCCGCATCATAGGGCACGTGCCCCGGGACGATGACATCCGGGTCTTCAAGGGCGGCTGCGACACCCGCATCGAGCCGGCGGCCGAATTCTTCCGGCGTGATTTCGCCTCGGAGGAGGTCGGCGATGGCGACGCCCATAACCTGCGTGCGCCATGCGGGGAACAGCATGTAGACGCGCACGTTAAATATCCCGTCCGAGGCCTCGATGATATCCAGGACCGATTGCAGCGCCGGCGTTAGGCTCTCGCGCGGCGTTGCGCCTGCCAGCGGCGAGATCACGCCGATGCTCTCGCCCATTTCCGCCGCGGCATCCGGCGACACCATGAACCGTGCGAACTCGAAGGCCAACTCGGGATAACGCGCATCGCTTGGCACGAAGAGATATTCCATGCCCTGCCCGTTCAACAGCCGCGGATTGCCCTTGCCGCCCTCCACAGCGGGAATCGTGAAGGATCGCATCTCAAAATCGGGAGGCGTCGTGTCCTTCATTTCGTTTTCGAGCCAGATGCCGCAGAAGGTCATCGCGGCGTTCCCCTGGACGAAATGGAGCTGGCTCTCCGTGTGCGTCATGGCCATTGCGCCGCGCTGCATGAAACGCAGGGCCAATTCCTGGAGGAGCCGCGCCGCCTCGACCGCGTCCGGATGCGAAAACGCGACCGCATCGAGCGCGTTGATGCGGTTGATCGCGGCGAGCCCGCCGACGCGCTGCACCAGGGCGAGGTAGGTGTTCCACGCGTAGAGGTGCGCGTACTTGCCCTGGAGCGTCCACGGCGCGATACCGGCCGCTTCGATCTCCTCGCACAGGTCGAGTAGTTCCTGCCACGTTTCCGGCGGGGCCCAGCCGTGCTCGCGGAACATGCGCGCGTCGTACCAGCCTGTCCACGCGCCGTAGGCCGCCGGCAACGCGTAGACCTCGCCGTCGCTGCGGAACATGTCCAGCATCCCGCGCGCGAAGAGGTCTCCCCAGGGCCGGTCGCTGCCCAGCGGGGGCACTTCAAGCGCTTCGGTAAACGGAATCAACTTTTCCCGCGCGATCAGAAGCCAAAGCGGAAGCCGCTCGTCGAGTATCAGGTCCGGCGGATCGCCCCGGAGCAGACGCGGCTTGACGATGTCCGCCGTGCGCGGGTCGCCCCACAGCTCGATACGGACCCCGCGGTCCCGGTTCGCCTCGTTAAACCGCTCCGCCATCGCCTGGTGCCAGTCGATCCCGTAGCCGCCTTCGAAGATTGCGACTTCGACGACGCGC
>JASJYE010000047.1 GCA_030123645.1 Candidatus Hydrogenedentota bacterium
GGTCGTCAACTCAGACAAACGCCATGAAAAATGCTGGTCGCTCTCCGGGTAATCGGTGTTCCAGGGCGCGCCGTAGCCAATGCTAGTATACCGAATCCTGCAAAAGGTGAAGCGGTTGTCGGGAAAGATGTCTCGCTCCGGAATCTGCACACGGTACCGGCTGTCTGGCCAGCCCCACCCCCTCTGTGCATCCGCTTGATCTGCAACGGATAGCCACAGCCCGGCCGCCATGGCCAGAACGAGCACGCCTCCGACGCGCTCGGTTTTTGCACAATGCATGCTCACTTTACCGAGCCCTCTATCTCTTTGTGGGCGATTAATTCCAAATCCTCCAGATCCTTAACGCCTCCGCATTCCACGATTCGCAGAAGAAGCTCCTGGGCCTTCCAGTAATGCGGGAGCTCCTCGAGAAGCAGAAGCACTTCGCGCTTTGCGGGTTCCCAATCCTTCATCCCGGTAAGGATTTCGGCGCGTTGCAGGCGGTAGTCCGAGGCCTTGGCGCTGTCCAGATGTGTCAGCACCCTTAAAGCATCCAGGGCTTCATAGCCTCGTTGCGTTTTGACCAGGGCATCGACGAGCGCTCGATATAATTTCGGCGAGTAGGGGTCGATCCCGAGCGCCCAGTCCGCCTGCGCCACCACATTCGGCCAGTCTTCCTCCTGCTGGTAAAGGGCCAATAACTCAATCGTCGCGTCGAGTTCCTGGGGGGACGCTTTAACGAGCTGCTCCATCGTTTCCCGGTAACTGTCCCGGCGATCGAGATTCTTGTAGATTCGCGAAAGCCTGCGCAGCGGCGCGTCGCGGCCGCCATAGTCGGGGAAGAGCGCGTATGCCCGGCGGAGCGCTTCTTCGGCCTTCTCCCAGTTTTCCGCCTCAATGGCATCCTCCGCCTCGGTCATGGCGTCCGTGAAGGGCGAAGGGGGCTTGTATGTATGTGTCTGTTGCTGGGCGCCGCCTGCGCCTCCATCGCGCCGGAACCGGTCCGCTAGAATTTCGGGAAGTCCCGGCTTGTCCTTCTGCACCTGAGGCAAATTGTCGAAGGGCTTAAAGCGCTCCTCGAGGTGGGCATTGAACGCGTCGTTCAGCTCATCGCCCGTCGTCTCCGCAGCCTTCAGGAGCGCTTCCTCGGCGCGGGTTCCCTCCGCGATTTGCGACAGCGCAGCCACGAGGGCGTCTTGGCCGTACTCGTTTACATAAAACCGCACAAAATCTCCGGCGATAAAATATCCATACATTAAGTGCATCGGAGACTTGGGCCTCGTAAACAAGGCATCCAGCTCGGAAAGTCCAGGTATACCCTCATTTTCGAGAATATGCATGTAGCTCGGATCGAGCCGGTTCCACCATGCCGGCGAGCGTTCGCCCTCCTCGAATACCGAAATGCCTTCTGAAAGCCAGCGCGGCATGCGGTTCTTGGTCTTTTGCAGCGTGATCACGTGCACAAACTCGTGCCACAGCACCGAGCGCCAATTCGACGAGCCCTTCGGGCGTACGGACGGCGCATCCATCGTCACCAGCTTCCCGAAACAGATTCCCAGGTGGCCCGCGTTGCCGGGGAGGCCGACCGAACGAACCATGAAATCGTCGTGGTTGTCGAACATTTCGACCAAGACGGGCTTCTCCAGTTCGACGTCGTACTTCACCTCCAACAGCGCGATGGCTTCGTCCAGTAGGTCGAGCGCAGCCCTTCCCATGATGGGCTCTTCGTCCTTCGGTAACCGCAATACAAATGCGCCGCGCTCCAATGTCTCAAAGGTAGCAAGCGTGTCCATCAACAGCAGGAGATTGTAGAGCGGCACATTGAAGGGATCCGCATCGAAGGCCCGCTGCAACTCCGCCCGGCCCTCCTGCTCGCGGCCCAGCCGCATCAGATCCAGTGTGTACAGTGCGCGCGCCTCGTAATCGTCCGCGTCGCATTCGAGGGCCTTCACCTGAAACTCGAGCCCCTCCTGGAACCGGTAATGCCGTGAGGCGAATCGGCCGGGCGTGCGGTATATCTCCGAATGGATGGGGTTGTAATCCAGGGCCTCGTCTATAACGCTCTGCATGGCCTCGAGTTCGTCGTCCAAGAAGAGCTTCGCTGCTTTCAGCGCGCGGAACCGATGGCTGACGGGGTTGATCGCAAGCTGTTTCTCGATGAGTTCAGAGGCTTCTTCGGTCCTTCCCGCCTCGAGCAATTGCTCGACCCGGACGGCGTCCGCGCGCGGGTGCATCGGGTTGATCCCTTGCAGCGTATTCATCACGCCTTCAATGCGATCGTCGTGCGATTTCTGGTAGCACTCGATCAGGCCGGCAAGGGCGTCCTGGTTTTTCGGCTCCTTCTCGAGCGCTTGCAGGTAATGCTTTTCGGCAATGTCATAGCCCTGATATCGGTAGGCCAGGTCGCCCGCACCCACATACGTGACGGCGCCCAGGTCGCGAAAGAGATCAAAGGCTTGGCCGTAGTGCGCAGACAGAATCGTATGAGGGTTGGTGCCCATCAGCTCCAAGATTCGACCCACAGCGGCAATGTTCTCGTTCTGTCGCTGTCGCCGGTACCTCCAGTTACCTTCCTGAATCTGGCTGGCGGCCCGCTGGAACCAGTGGTTGTACAGCAGCGGTTTTCCCCGGTATTTGTACATCAGCGCCAGCTCAAGGCTATAGGAAGGCTGCAGCCAATACGTGGCGACGTCTTGCATGTCCTCGATGGCCTCATCCACCCGTCCCACGGCGAAGCGCAGCCCCGCCCGATCATGGGTGGCCCGCAGGGGAGCGGCAAATTGGAGATCGGCGATTTTCCGTTCCAATTTGCTGAGCGCCTTTAGATATTCGCCGCGCTCTCGTAAATCCAGGTAGGTCTCCTCGCCGCTGTCGAGCTGTGCGGTCGAAGGGGTAGATGCGCCCAACAACACGCAGACGCTGAGCATGACTGCCGCGCACGCCCGCGCACGACCGTGCACGACCGTCCTTCCAAACTTCCAAGCTTCCAAAAATGTGCACGGAGCCCCAACTCTTGCCGAACGTAGAGTCAGTTCCCCCAAGTCGAAAGACCGCAAAATCAAAGCAAACTCCTTCAAGATACTGCCTGCCGCGCACGACCGTGCTTCCAAAAATTATACGCGGCCACGGAAACCGCTGCCTTAGCCCTTCTCCGGGCAATATAATCGCATCTGAGGGCCGCTCAGTCAATTTCCGCGCCACATACCGGCCAGTCCGATTGACTTTATTACGCCTCTAATGGAATACTCACGCCCTGGAACCGGTTCCAAATCTTGCTAACGGGGTCCTATACGCTCAGCGATCGCACGGCCCAAGGCGATTCGTCCGGTAGTATCGAGAGGTTCACCTTCCATGAGCGATAAATTGATCGACAGGCGGGATCTGCATTTTCTCCTCTTTGAGATGTTTGAAGTCGAGCGTCTTTTAGAACACGAATACTACGAGGACCATTCCACGACGACCTTCAAGTTGGCCCTGGACACGGCCTATCAGCTCGCGCAGGAACTGTTCTGGCCGAGCTTCAGTGAATTCGACAAGAATCCCGCGTATTTCGACGGTGAGAAAACGATTGTTCCCGAATCCATGCACAAGATCTGGGCGGCCTTCAAGGAGGGTGGCTGGTTCGCGGCGAGTTTCGCGTATGAACACGGGGGGCAGCAGTTTCCCGGCATGGTTCACCTTGCCGCCTTGTACATGTTCAATGCGGGGAACACTGCGGCGAGCATGTATCTGGGCCAGGCGACCGGGGCCGCGCAATTGATCGAGGGCTTCGGCTCTGAATCATTGAAGAAAGTGTACATGCACAAGCTGTTCGCGGGCGATTGGGCCGGCACGATGGCCCTAACAGAGCCGCAGGCGGGCACGTCTCTCGGAGACATCACCACGAGCGCCACGCCCGTTGAGGGCGAGGACTACTACATCATTCGGGGCACGAAACGATTCATCTCGTCCGGCGATCACGATCTCACGGAGAACATTATTCATCCGACCCTGGCGAAGATCGACGGCGCGCCGCCGGGGGTCAAGGGGATCAGCCTGTTTATCGTTCCAAAGTACCGCGTGAACGATGACGGCAGCATCGGCGCGCCGAACGACGTGATCACGGCGGGCATCGAGCGCAAGCTGGGCCTGAAAGGTCAGGCGACAGCGGAGCTGAAATTCGGCGAAAACGACGAGTGCCGCGGCTGGCTTCTTGGTGAGCCCCACTGCGGGCTGAAGTACATGTTTCAACTGATGAATTCGGCACGGGTCCACACGGGCCTTCAGGCGATAGCGCAGGCGTCTACCGCCTATCAATGTGCGCTACAATATGCAAAGGAGCGCGTGCAGGGCCGCGAAGTCACGGAACACGACCCGGCGACGCCGCAGATCCCCATCATAAACCACCCTGAAGTTCGGCGAATGCTGTTGCGGCAGAAGGCCTTTATCGAAGGCGTGGTGTCGTTGCTCATATACTGCGGCGCGCTTTCCGACCGCCTGCGCGTCGCCGGCTCGAAGGAGGAAGAGGACACCTGTCGCGCGTTGCTCGAGATCCTGACGCCCGTGTGCAAGGCCTACGGCTCGGACGTCGCCTATGAGTCCATCATGCTCGCGCTGCAATGCTATGGAGGCGCCGGGTATATCGAGGAGTATCCGATCGCACAGATTCTGCGCGACAACCGGGTTTTCCCTATCTACGAGGGCACGAACGAGATTCAGGCCATGGACCTGCTTGGGCGCAAGGTCGCCGTGGACCAAGGGGCGTATCTGCGGGCCCTGATGGGGGAGATCGCCAAGACGCTTGCGGAAGCCGGGACGATGGATGCCCTTGGCGGGCAGACGGGCAAGGTGCAAGAGGCCATGGAGGCGATCACGGAAGTCACGATGCACCTCGCCGCGATCGGCCTCAGCGGGGACCACAAGACCTACATCAGCCATGCAACGCCGTACCTGCGCGCCTTCTCACAACTCGTCATCGCGTGGCAGTTCCTGTGGCAGAGCGTTGTCGCCCAGCGCGCGCTTGATAGTGATGCGGGTGACGCCACCTTCTACGAGGGGAAAATCGCCACGGCCAAATACTATATCGACGCCATTCTGCCATCGACGCATACTATCTGCCACCTCATTAAGTCCGGCGAAGACTCCGCGCTAAACTTCAAGGAAGAGTGGTTCGGCGCGACACACCCCTCCGTGACCGCCTGAACCGGTCATTTCTTTCATGTGACGGCCCGCCGCCCTGCTTGTCCATATCAACCCCGTAGATAGTGTGTTTGTGACGCCGCATGGGCGATGGGCTTCGTCAAGGTCAAGCGATCCCCGCTTCAATACGATTTCGGCAGGCCGAGGACGTGCTCGCCAACGTAGTTCAACGCCATCTCCTGCGAGATGGGCGCGATTTTGAAGAGGCGGACTTCCCGCCAAAGGCGCTCAATATGGTATTCCTTGGCGTAGCCCATGCCGCCGTGCGTTTGCAGCGAAGCGTCACACGCCTCGAACCCGGCCTCCGCCGCGCGGATTTTCGCGATGTTCGCCTCTTCGCCGCAGGGCATGTCGTTGTCGTAGAGCCACGCGCCCTTCATCACCATGAGAAAGGCCACCTCGAGCTTCGTGTAGGCGTCCGCGAGCGGGAACTGAATGCCCTGGTTCTGGCCGATTGGGCGATTGAACACGATGCGCTCTTTAGCGTAGCGAATCCCGAGATCGAGGCCCGCATGCCCGATGCCGACCGCCTCCGCCGCGACAAGCAGCCGCTCGGGGTTCAGCCCGGACAGCAGATGGTAGAAGCCTCGGCCTTCCTCGCCGATCAAGTCCGTCGCAGGCACACGAACGCTATCCATGAAAAGCTCGTTGGAGTCGACGCAATGCCGGCCGAGCTTCTCGATTTCCCGGATTGTGATCCCTTCCGATTTCAGGTCCATGAGGAAAAGTGACATGCCAAGCGTCTTGCGTTCCACCGCTTCGTAAGGCTCTGTCCGCACGAGGATGAGCGTCCGATCCGCATGTTGCAGATTGCTCGACCAGACTTTCTTTCCTGTTATGACATAGTCGTCGCCGTCCCGGGCCGCGAAGGTCGAGATCCGCGTTGTGTCGGTGCCGGCGTCGGGTTCCGTAATGCTGAAACCAAGGTTCATTTCGCCCGACGCGATCTTCGGCAGATAGTTCTGCTTCTGCTCATCGCTGCCGTATTTGATGATCGGCATGGGCGGAAAAATCGAGAAGTGCACGGGAGACGCCCCGCTCGTGCCCGCGCCCGAGGCGCAGATCTCGTGAAGCAGGAGACACGCCTCGAGAGTTCCAAGACCCGCCCCGCCATAGGCTTCCGGAATGGCGATCCCCAGCCAGCCGGCCTTCGCGAAGGCATCGAGGAAATCCTGCGGATATTCCTTGGTCTTGTCCCGTTCGCGCCAATATTCCAGATCGAATGCGTCAGCGATCTGGCGCACCTGAGTGCGAATCATCTCTTGCTCTTCGCTAAGTCCGAAATCCAATGGTTCTCTCCTGGTCACTGTGCATAAAACGATCGCGCAGGTTACTTTTCGCACATGCTGGGTGCGCACTGCAAATATTCTGCTATACTTTACCTAGAAGGTCGCCGGATTGTCTTGTCCAGGGCCTTCAGGAGATACGACTTTATAGCAGTGGGGAGGAAACGTGCAATGGCGACGACTACCTCTTCTGAAACAAGCGCGGCGGCGAGGGAAGAATGCGATTCCTTCATGGCAGGCCTTCGAAAGCGGAACCCGGGGGAGACGGAATTTCACCAGGCAGTTGAGGATGTGACCGAATCGCTCATGCCCTTCCTTCTGGATAACCCGAAGTACCAGGAAGCCCGGATACTCGAGCGCCTGACCGAACCGGACCGCATCATCATTTTCCGCGTGTCCTGGCTCGACGACTCGGGCCGTTACCGCGTCAACCGCGGGTACCGGGTCCAATGCAACAACGCGATTGGGCCGTACAAGGGCGGGCTCCGGTTTCATCCCTCGGTGAACCTCAGCATTCTGAAATTCCTCGCCTTCGAGCAGACCTTAAAGAACAGTCTGACCACCCTGCCCATGGGCGGCGGAAAGGGCGGCGCGAATTTCAACCCGAAGGGCAAGTCCGATAACGAAGTCATGCGATTCTGCCAATCATTCATGACCGAACTTGCAAAGCATATCGGAAAGGACATCGACGTGCCCGCCGGGGACATAGGCGTCGGCGAGCGGGAAATCGGGTATCTCTTTGGGCATTACGTGCGCATCGCGCACGAGTTCACCGGCGCCATGACGGGTAAAGGCATTCCATTCGGCGGCAGCTTGATACGCAAGGAAGCCACCGGATACGGCTGCGTCTATTTCGTCGAGGAAATGCTGAATCGCAAGGGAGACAGCATTCAGGGGAAATCGTGTCTCGTGTCCGGCTCGGGCAATGTCGCGCTGTACACCATCGAAAAAATAAATCATCTCGGCGGCAAGGCCGTGACTGCGTCGGATTCAGACGGGTTCATTTACGATCCCGAAGGGATTCAAGATGAACGGCTAGAGTACTTGATGGAACTGAAGAGCAGGCATCGTGGCCGGGTCTTCGAGTATGCCGAGAAATTCGGGTGCGAGTACTTCGAGGGCAAGCGGCCGTGGGGCGTGCCTGCCGACGCCGCATTTCCGTCCGCGACGCAAAACGAAATCAACGAGGCGGACGCGCAGACCCTGGTCCGCAACGGCATTATGGTTGTGGCTGAAGGCGCCAACATGCCTTCTGAAAGCGCTGCGGTGCGCGTCTTTCTGGACGCGCGGATCCTCTATGCGCCGGGCAAGGCCTCTAATGCGGGAGGTGTGACGGTCTCGGGGCTGGAACAGACGCAGAATTCGTTGCGGCTGTCCTGGACACGCGGCGAGGTGGATACGAAACTGCAGGCGATCATGAAGGACATCCACGCGAAATGCGTCAAATACGGCGAAGAGGGTGACTGGGTCAACTACGTGCAAGGCGCCAACCTCGGTGGCTTCGTGCGCGTGGCGGACGCAATGTTGGCCTACGGCGTCGTTTGAGCCCCGCCGGATGCGCCTCGCCATCTTGCCCATCGTAAGCGTTCAGGGGTTCTCGCCCTCAGAATACGCGGAAAGCTAGGCAAAAAAAGGACTTTTGGGCTCTTTCAAAAGTAGACGCAAGCGAAGCGAGGCACGAGCGGAGACGGGACTGTCCCTGTTTTGGGCTTTTCGCGAAATCGACTCTACCAACTTTACGGGCGTTGCCCTCTGCCTTTGCGCATGATCGGACTTTTTCACCAGCTCCTCTGTCCCTCTTCTTGCGTCCTGCCTCGATAAGCCCCGTATTTGCCACCCCTCTATGGATCTGAACGCTTTCTGCCCATCTATGCGGCCTTGCGTTTTCGCTTGGTCGTCGCCATCTGCGAAAGGGCCCCCGCGATCGCCAGCACGGCCCACGAGGCGACCACGATCGTACGATGGTCTTCCGATTCCAATAGCTTCGTCAATTCGTCCAGCCCGGACGAGCCCACGATGAAATAGGCCACTCCAGAGACGACCATCCATGCTCCCAGGGCCGCGGTGGCCAGTAGGATGACCGGCCGCTCGATGAGCAGGGCGAAGAGGCCACCGGCGACCGCGAGGCCCAGCACGACCAGTGGGATCCAGGTGTCCGGCTGCGCCGCGAGCACGTTATGTGAGATGAGCGCCGTGCCCATCAGACCCAGAAAGAACACGCCCGTTCTGTACAGGAAGTAAAGCGCGAAGGCGCCGCACAACCCTCCGATCAACAGGGCGACTAATGTGGCCAACTGGTTGCCCTGGCTGATCCAGTTCGCCAACGTCGCAGCGACCCCGCCCGCCATCAGAAAGCCCGTAAGACCGAGCACAAAGCGCAGCGTTCGATAGCCAAGAAAACAGTACAGCGTGCCGATGGCCACCGCAATTGCGATAAGACCATTGACCTGCTGAGGCGTCAGGTCGCTAAAATCGACTGTCGATGTAAAGAGCACGCCGCGGACCCCCATGCCGATTTTCCCCTTTGCGCAGGCCTTTGTCAATCATTGCGATCCGTCTTTCCCGCCTTCTCGATGATAAGAACGCCGAAGCCTCCCCATAGTAGAGGCCCCCGAGCCCCTGAGGCCCCACGATTTCCGTCGCATTCCGCGCGTTCCACAAACTTTTTAGCCCCTTTTGCAGCCGCCTCAACATTGAACGCTCAGGAGCCTCTATGGCATACTCCCTCGCCGTATCCGCTCCTCATAACTGCGCTAAAATCTTGGGCCTCCGGGCCGCATTGACACCGCCCGCTGGCTGCGGGTGACAAGGGATACTAAGTCCGCGAACAAACTACTTATCAGCCCCTATACTCACTTTTCCGCCGCCGCGCCGCAGCTTCGCGGGCGGGCGCGCAGCGCCGGATGATGGGTCGAAGGGGCAGAGATAAAAGACATGGAACGAAGCACAGGCCATGACTACCCAAACTATACAACCTCCGCCCGAGGGTTCTGAGTTTCCGTGGCTCCGGCGTTTCTCCAAGCTCTTGGCCGTTGCGACGATCGCGCTTATCTTCGTCGGCGGGCAAGTAAAAAGCCACGAAGCCGGCTTGTCCATCCCCGATTGGCCCACGAGCTACGGTCAGAACATGCTCCTTTATCCGCTGTCCGAATGGAACGGGGGAATCTTTTACGAACAGTCGCATCGTGTGGTGGCATTCAGCGTCGGCGTGATGTCCGTCCTACTCTGCGGCTGGCTGTTGCTTCGGGAATCCCGGAGGTGGGTCAAGGCCCTTGGATTATTGGCTGTCGGCGGCGTCATTGCGCAGGGGGTTCTCGGTGGGCTGACAGTCCTCTTCGTGCAGCCCGCCTGGCTGTCCTCTCTTCACGGCGTTGTCGCGCAAAGTTTCCTGATGTTGGTCGTCCTCGTTGCCTACACACAATCGCGGGAGCGCGCCCGCCGGGAGCGGACCGCCGGCAAGACCCTCTCGCTGCCGTCAGCAATGCCGATCCTGGCCGTCGTCGCGATGGTGTTCATTCAATTGATCGTCGGCGCGTTCATGCGTCACACGGAATCCGGCCTGGCCATTCCCGATTTCCCGCTTATGGCCGGCGGAGTCCTTCCGTGGTTCACCGCCGAATCGGTCGAGTGGGTGAACACGTGGCGGGTTGACTACGCCTTCGAGACGGGCCGTGTCCTGCCCGAGGTGACGCTATCGCAGATTTGGGTGCATTTCGCGCACCGTGTAGGGGCCGCGCTGGTGCTGCTCTCGGTCGCCTACGCACTGATCCGCGCATTTAGAGATCATGAGGCCTCGCCGCACATGTGGCGAGGCACGATGCTCCTTGTAGGACTCGTCGCGACGCAGGCGGCCCTGGGAATTACGACAGTTCTCACGCAAAAAGTCCCGCTGCTGACGAGTCTTCACGTCGTGACTGGGGCCGCGATACTGGGATATGCGACGCTTCTCACTCTTCGCGCGCTACCGCTATCATGGGGGACCCGCCGTCTGGATCGGCCGTCAGCCGCCGTGGGCGGGATAGCCGGGCAGAAAGTGCAGATCTGATGCGAAACCGGCTGCTCGCCTATCTCGAGTTGACCAAGCCGCGCATCGCGCTGATGGTGCTGGTCACGGCGGCCCTTGGATACTACCTGGGCGTGGTCTTCACAGGAGGATTCCCCGGCTGGCTCTCGTTCGTCTTCGCGATGTTAGGGACCGCTATGGCCGGCGGCGGCGCGTCCGCGCTGAACCAATATCTCGAGCGTGACATCGATGCGCGGATGGAGCGCACGCGCAAACGACCCCTGCCGACCGGCGCCATCTCGCCGCAGTCCGCGCTATATTTCGGCGTCGCACTGGCCTTGGTCGGTTGCTTTCTTCTGTTCTTCGAAAACAATCTGCTCACAGCCTTCCTGACGCTTCAGAGTACCTTCCTCTACGTGCTCGTGTACACGCCAATGAAGCGGTTGACCTGGCTCAATACCTCGGTCGGAGCCATCCCCGGCGCCATGCCCCCGCTCATCGGGTGGGCCGCCGCGACGGGGACGCTACACGCCGGCGCGTGGATCCTTTTCGCCGTGCTTTATATCTGGCAACACCCGCATTTCTTCGCGATCGCGTGGATGTACCGCGACGACTTTGAGCGCGGTGGATTGAAGATGCTTCCCGTGGTCAAGCCGGACGGCAAAATCATGTTTGTGCAGGTGATGTCATTCTCCCTCATCCTCATACCCGTTTCCATGTTGCTCACGGTGATCGGCCTATCGGGCTGGATCTATACTGTCGGCGCGCTCTTTCTCGGACTGGCGATGCTCGCCGGCAGCGCTGCGTTCACATTGCAACAGACCCATGCCTCGGCGAAGCGGGTCTTTAGGATTTCGCTGATTTATCTTCCAATGCTCTTACTGTTGAT
>JASJYE010000358.1 GCA_030123645.1 Candidatus Hydrogenedentota bacterium
CGCTCTAACCCGGATATTTCACGGAATGAATCACCCCACCGTGTCATTGCGAGTTCGAACCCGCTGTGCGGGAAATTAGCATAAGAACGCTGGTCCTGTCTTCCATCTTCATTCTAATGCCCTTTGGATTTTGACAGGATTTACAAGATTGACAAGATTTCGGCTCCAGAATCTGCCGAAACAAGAATCTTGTTCATCATGTAAATCCTGTCAAAAAAAGCGTTCTTAACAGCGAAGCGTGGCAATGACAGGAAAGACAGTGTGTCAACGTTGGATCGTTCTATTCCTCTGCCTAATACAGTTTCGCTAAACAACTTACGTGACGAATCGCGAATGGGCTGTGAGCTATCCGAGCTAAATGTTCCGTCCGGCGTCTTTCCAGTAGGGCTCGCGGAGTTTGCGCTTGAAGAGCTTGCCTGAGTCCTCGCGGGGCAGATCGGTCTGAAACTCGATGGTCTTGGGCACTTTGTAATGCGCAAGGCGCTCCTCGAGATAGGACTGCGCTTCCGCAGCGTCCAATTTGGCGCCCTCCTCAAGCTCAATCACGGCCATAATGGCTTCGCCGAAGTCCTCGTCGGGAATCCCGAACACGGCGCAGTCATGCACCCCCGGACAATCGATCAGCACGCCCTCGATTTCGGCCGGATAAATATTCACACCGCCGGAAATGATCATGTCGTTCGCGCGATCGCACAAGAAAAGGAATCCCTCTTCATTGAAGTAGCCCACGTCGCCGCTGGTGATCATCCCGTTACGCTCGATGGAGCGCCGTTTCGCGTCGTCCTTCTGATAGGTAAAGTCCGTGCTCACGTCCAATTGGCCGTAGATGTTCCCGATCGTCCCCGCGGGCACTTCGTTCCCCTCCTCGTCTAAAACTTTCACGGTCGCCTCTTCGAGCGCGCGGCCCACCGTGCCGGGATATTTCAGCGCATCCTCAGACGAGCAGTGTGTCACCGCCCCCATCTCGGTGCTGCCGTAATACTCCCAAATAATCGGCCCCCACCAGTCGATCATGGCCTTCTTTATCTGGGGCGGGCAGGGCGCAGCCGCATGCACGACGTATTCCAGCGAGCTGAGGTCGTACTTCGCGCGAACTTCGTCCGGGAGCTTGAGCAGCCGCACGAACATCGTCGGGACCATCTGAAGACACGTGATCTTGTATTTCTCGATGATCGCGAGCAGTTCCTCCGCGTCGAAACGCGGCTGGATCACGAGGAAGGCGCCGAGTTGCATGGCAAAAAGGCTGAACGCGTTGGGAGCGCTGTGGTACATGGGCGCGGGCACGACCGTGCTCGCGCCCGGGGCCATTCCGAGCACCCGCGACGCTACTTTCAGAGCAGCCTGATGCTGTTCAGGCGTCGCCGATTCCCGCCGCACGCCCTTGGGCTTTCCGGTCGTCCCGGAGGTGTAAATCATGCTTGAGGTCTCGGCGCGCGGCGCCTGGCTCCATGGCTCGTGCGACTCGACCCACGTGTCCCAATCCTCGGCGCCCTTGAAGCCCGACGCGCCGCCCTTCGAGATGCCGAAGCGCTCAATGAGCAATTGGGGGGTCTGAACTTCGAGCACTTTCACGCCTTCAGGAATGGCTTCGCTCATTTCATAAAGAAGATCGCTGTGGATGACCAGAACCTTCGCATCCGAATCCTCGAGAATGTAATTGACCTCTTCGGACTTGAGGTGCCAGTTAATCGGCACTGGAAAACTGCCGGCCATGCGCGCGCCCAGCGTCGCCTCGAGATACGAGACGTCATTGCGCAACATGATCGCGACGGAATCCTCGCTTCGGATGCCCAGCGAGCTGAAGCCCGTAGCGGCCTTCGCGACACGCCCAAAGAACTCGGCATGCGGCACGAACCTGTCGCCGAACTGTAGCCCCGCCTCACTCATGCTTGCCGTTCTCCTGAAGTTGTTACGGAATAGGCGCGCCCGGCGTCACATCCGGCGCAATGACTGATTTCCTTCCGCGCGACTTCGTTTCCGACCTTATCCATCATGGCTTCGCTGTGCGCTCATCATGAATATCCTGGTAGCGCGCGAGATCTTCAGCCGCACCCTTGGAATCTCCCAGGGCCTCGCGAAGCGCCGCGCGGTTGCGCAAACAGTTGTAATTCGGACCCCCATACTTCAATATGTCGACCGCCGCATCAAAATCCGCCATGGCCCCTTCAACGTCGCCCAACTCGTGCTTGAGCACCCCGCGACTGTCGTATGCAAAAGCTGAGAGCGGCTGAAGCTCAATCGTCCTGTCGTAATCGCGCATCGCCCCTTCAGCGTCGCCCAAGTCCCGCTTGACGTGCCCCCGGTTGACGTAAGGTTGCGACCAAGTTGGATGCGCCTTCATGGATTTTTCGAAATCATCCAGCGCCCCTTCGATATCGCCCTGTTCATAACGCGCGACCCCGCGGCTGTTGTAAGCCCCACGAAAGCTAGGGACGAGTGCGAGCGTTTCTGAAAAATCCTCGATGGCGCCCTGGTGGTCGGCAAGCGCCAACCGCGCCGAACCCCGAAGATAGAGCACCCGGACAAAATCGGGTCTCTTCTCGATGGCCGCGTCGTAAAACTCGATTGCTCTGGGCAGGTCTTGCTCACGGTGACTGCGATACCCCTGCTTATGCAGTTCGAGGCCGTCTACCCAATCCTGCACTCCGGCAAGCTTCTCTTCCGTTGAAGCCTCATGCGGCCAGATAATAAGCGCAAAAAGAACCGTCACAAGAAGGGATAGGGCCACGGTCGCGACCCAGAGGTTCACAAATATGGTGGCTAGACTGCTTCTACTCATGCCCTGGCTGGTATTCCCTCGCTCCTCGAGCCTGCTAAACCTTCCGATGCCAAAGACTTCTATTGTAGGGCCCACCCGTGCCAATCGCAAGCGGAAAGGCCGGCAGGGGAACGGGATGTAGAGAACTGCGCTGAGGTTTGGCGAGACCTTCGGAGCGCCACGAGAACAAGATTGCAGACGGCAGGCAAATGGTATATCGTAGTAAGCCTGAATACGCAGAGAGTCAGCCGCAACAGTCGGACTCGTTTGTGGGATGTCTGCTGCGTGAGGTGTTGGAATCGTCGAGAATCGGAAGGCGTGCTTTCGAAGCGAGACGAAGGGGTATAGATGGCGGGCCCGATACAGGTCCAGGGAGAGAGGGTACGTGGCAAAAGGCTCAGTAAAGTGGTTCAGCGACGAAAAAGGATTCGGATTTATCACTCCTGACGGTGGCGGGGACGACTTATTCGTCCACTACACCAATATCGCCGGAGAGGGATTCCGCACGCTCAAAGACGACCAACGCGTCGAGTTCGAGTCAGGGCAAGGCAAAAAGGGGCCAGAAGCCCTTAACGTACGCCCCGAGTAG
>JASJYE010000048.1 GCA_030123645.1 Candidatus Hydrogenedentota bacterium
CCCCTGAAGATTCTCATCTGTTCACGTTCGGGAGGGCAACCTTATGGACTTCGAAGACCATTTGGGGGGGTGTCCATGCGTCCATTTCTCGTCTCATAGCAAAGCGGATAATTATCCGAAACCGACCGAAATCCAGCGCAATTCAGTGCAAAGGTTGCAACACTTCTGCTCTTTAAGGTATAGAGAAACAAGGTGGTTGTGAAACCGGCACTTCAGTGAGTTATAGCTGGCAGCGAAGGGCTCAGGGTTTCGAGTCCCCTTAGCTTCGTCATTTCTTTTTTCTTTAAATCCTCGGGGCCTTCGCGCGGGGTGCGGTCACCTAAGAATGGGAGCCATGCAGCGTGAACACTTTGCGAAATGGTGTTTGGGAGGGCCGCTTGTTCAGCGGGGTTGCGGTCTAGCATGACGCAGGCGGTGAGATGGGCGCTCGTTGTGCCGTGTCTGGTCTTGGTGTTTGCGCAGGTGCGCTACTCTTCCTCCGTCTACATGGCCGAGGCCTATATACTCGAGGCGCTTAAGGCGAGGAAAGGGGGCGACGACGAAAGTGCGAAGCGATACTATCTGCGGGCAGCGGATCTGAATCCGGGGGACCCGGAGCTTCTATATCTTCTGGGCAATCAATGGAGCAGGCTCGGCAAGATGGCCGAGGCCAAGGCGGCGTATGCGCGGAGCCTGGAGCTCGCGCCCCATATACCCGCGACTTTGATTAAGTACGCTGAACTTCTTGCGCTTTCGGATGAGCCCAAGGCCGCGGACGAATTTATTGGCCGGGCGCTCAAGCTGGCGCCGGCCGATTGGCGGGCGGAGGAGATCGCGGGGCTTGTCCGTGGCGTGCAGGGCGACTATGCGGGCGCGGCGATTCATTTCGAGAGGGCCCGGGAATTTTCGGGCAAACCTTCCGCGAAACTGCTCAATCGTTTGGCGTATACGCTGTACAGACTGGCGGATTATGAGCGCGCCCTGGGGTATGTGGACCAAGCCGTAATTCTAGATGCGCTGCATCCCGACAACCATCTGCTCAGAGGAAGAATCCTGCTTGGGATGAAGCGTCCGAATGATGCTCTAGGCGCGCTGGCTTCGGCCGAGCGCGAGTATGTGCGACGCGCGGCGACCAACGCATCCGAGAACGACAAACTTCAGGAAACGAGACGTTACATAGTTCGTGCGCAAGTGGCGCGTGGCGCCGCCGAGGATGCGGCCGAGTCCCTCGCAGTGTTGAGGGCGTCGCAAGGCCGCCCCCCTCAATAGGGGCGTTCGCACTAAGGTATATCGCGAGAGGCTTATCGGCTCCCGGTGGTATCGAGGACGCCGAGGGAGACGGCGCCCTCTTGCTCGCGCCGAAGGGCGATTAGGGCCGGAGCACAGGCCGGATTAAATGACGAAGTAGGCCGCGTAACTCGCCGCGCCCCAGCAGGCGAGTAGGGCGTAGAGGCCCGCGCGCAGTTTAGCTGTACGGGCGGCCCAATCCAATCCCGCGGCGATCAGACACGCCAGGCAGACCGTAGTGGCCAGGGCATAGCTGGCTTTGCATGAATTATAAGAGGGCAGCACAAGCGTATGGGCGAGAACGGCCAAGTAGAAGATGAGGCATGCGAAGGCACATAGGATGAGCGCCGCTCTGTGGGGTGAGTCGAACACGAGCGAATTGAGACTGCTCAGCAGGACGTTGCGCCCGATGGCTACGTATCCCGCGGCGAGCGCGAACGTGGGGACGAGTCCCCACCAGGCGCCCGCGAGCATCATCGGATAGTTCCAGGGCGGCGCCCCTTCGTAGGAGGCTACGCCGCCGAGGTGGCCGTCCAGCCACAGCGTGGCGTAGAGCCCATCCCAAAAGCTGGGGAGCATGGAATAGATCGGATAGAAGAGCGCTCGGCCGAACTGACTGTACTGATGAATCGTGCGATACCCGGGCTGATGCCACCATTCAAAGCCGATGAGCGGGTCCCAGCCGCCAATGAAGAACTGGCCGAGATACAGCCTGTTGCGAAGATAGAACCATCCGGAAATCGCCAGCGCGATCGCCGCTACGCCCGCCAGAGAACTCGCCGCAGAGCGGAGGGGGCGTTCTGCACGCATCGCGCGGACGACGAGCGCCGCCGTCACAGGAAATATCAACAGGAGCGCCGACGCCTTGGTCAGAAAGGCGAGGCCCAATAGCGCGCCGAGGATGAGAACTTCTTTTCGTCGAAGCGGACCCTCCTGACAGAGGACGCGGACCGATTGATACAGGCACAGGGCTCCGATGAGGGCGAAGAGGGATTCGTTAGTGATCATTTGAGACATGTATAGGTTCATCGGAAGCAAGGCTGCGCAGACGGTCGCGATGGATTGCAGTTGTGTGCGCTGGGGAAAAACGATTTTGGATAAGCGGTACGCGATTTCGATCTGGGCCGCCCCGGAAAAAATGGGCAGCAGCCGAATCGCCCGATCGACTGTATCGTGCTCGAAGAACAGGGAGAGCGCGCCATGCAGCAGCGCGGCCAAGCTATAGAACAGCGGGGGCTGAAAGGCTTGCACTCCCTCGTTAGCCAGGGGAAGCCGGCCTTGGTCGAGGATGAAATGAATGTACTCGAAGTGGTATCCCCAGTCGAAGCCGTAGTTGAGGCCGAGTTTGAATAGATTGTTGAAGCCCAAGACGAGGACTGCGATGACTAGGAGCGAGCGCAGCGTCGCGGGGGAAAGCTCGAACGGAGGGATGCGCGCGAAGCGGCCTTCGGTTTGGCCAGAACGAACCAGGACGTAGGCGATCATGAACACGGGCAGAAGCATGGGAAGGGTGATGACCCATTCCGCAAAGGCGCTTGGGAATTGACGGCTGATGGGCCACGCTTCGATTTGGGTGGATAAACGAGCGGGCACCCAGTTCCGGCCGTCAAGCGAGGTTTCCCATGCGGCGCCGCTGTGAACGTCGAGGGCCGGAATGGCCCCGCGGAGTATGGCGGGCCCATGCCGGTTTGTGACGGTAACGCGAATCGTGTTGTCTCCACGTTGAAGGTGCGAGGCAACGTCGACCTCGCGCGAGTCCTTCCAACGCTCGGGCGGGTTGGGGTCGATAAAGACCAGCTGCCGGTTGACGAAGACGGACGCCGTTCCGAAGGCCTTGAAGGTGAGTTGGGCCGCAGCCGGCAGGGGATCGGCGTGGAACTGCGCGCGGTAAGTCACGATGTCCGTCGCGTTCGTCCGGGCGACCATTTGCGGCGGCACGGGGTAGGTTATCCATTGCGCGCCGTCTCGATCGGCGAGCCAGACGACGGCGGGATCCGCGTGCCAGCGCAGCACAATGAGCAGGGCGGCCACGAGGAGCGCCAACGCGGTCGCTCCTAGAAGCCACGGCCGTCGATACAGCGGTGCGACGCCAAATCGTTGTTCGCTCGGCACGAATAACTCTTCTCTGGAGTGCGTTTAGCCTTGGTGGAGCCGATGGAGTATATCAGATGTTTTCTAGTGACAATGCATGGCATTCCGGCAACGCCGGCGCGAACCGGACCTTGCCAGGCTTAGCCCGTGGCGGTAGCGGGCAGATCCATGTGGGGAATCTGAGCCAATGCGAAATGGACATCGATGAACTGACAGCATTATCATCGGTAGCGCGTGGCACTGGACTAGCGGGCGTCAATGTTTCTTTTCGAAGCCGAGAGGCCAACTCCGTGGAATCAGCCAACGTAATCGCTGCTTGGATTGGGATTCTTCTCGGTTTTCTTAGTGGCGCGCTGTCGGGCTTATTCTTTCACCGCACCGACTGGCTGGGCGGCTACTCATCTTGGCCGCGGCGCATGGTCAGGCTGGGGCATATCTCTTTTTTCGGTCTGGGCTTCGTAAACCTGGGCTACGCACTGTCTGTCCGGCATTTCTCGCTCGAGACCCCCAGCCCGCTTCCCTCAGTTCTGTTCATCGGAGGCGCAGTCACCATGCCTGTCTGTTGCTATGTATGTGCGTTCGCGCGCGGTTTCACATGGTTGTTCGTAGTTCCTGTCGGATGCCTCGTCGTCGCGTCAGGCTACTTTCTCTTCGTGGACCTTCTGACATGAAACTGGGACTTATCGCTATCAGCGGTATCCGTGCGTGGGACAAAGAACTTATGGACTTCGGTCTCACATTGCCCGGCTTCGTCGAGCGCAGCGAAGTCGTGGCCTCATTACCTAGCCTTGGGCTGCTCACGCTCGCCGGCATGACGCCGCCTCACCATCAAATCGAGTACTCCGAGATCCGCGATCTCGACGAGCCCGTTTCGGCATCCGATCGATTTGACCTCGTCGCCATATCAAGTTTCACGGCCCAGATTAAGGAGGCCTACGCTCTTGCCGACAGCTACCGCAGTTTGGGAGTGCCAACCGTCATGGGAGGCCTTCACCTAAGCTGCATGCCGGACGAGGCGCTGCAGCACTGCGACGCCGTAGTACTGGGACAAGGCGAGCTGAGCTGGGCAGAGGTGCTTCAAGACGCTGAACGTGGAAACCTAAGACGGGTCTACGGACGGACGCAAGCGCTGTTCGATCTTGGGGAAGCGCCGATGCCGGCCTTCGAGCTGCTTGATATATCGAAGTACAACCGTCTCACGGTGCAAAGCAGCCGCGGATGCCCGTTCCAATGCGAGTTTTGCGCAAGTTCGATTTTGATCTCCCCGAAGTTTCGCCAGAAGCCGATAGATAAGGTACTGGCAGAAATAGACAAGATCCGTGGAATCTGGGAACGTCCGTTTATCGAATTCGCCGATGACAATTCGTTCGTCGATCGCGGCTATTGGAAAGCTCTCCTGCCTGAACTAGCCAAGAGAAAAATTCGATGGTTTGCCGAGACAGATCTTTCCGTTGCGAGTGACAAGAGTCTGCTCAAATTGATGCGCGCTAGCGGCTGTGGCCAAGTGCTCATTGGTTTTGAAAGCGCGGAAAGAGCTTGCCTAGACGGCCTTGAACTGAAGACAAACTGGAAGATGAAGATCTACGATCGCTACAGAGACGCGATCAAAACGATACAATCCGAAGGCATTACCGTAGACGGCTGCTTCATTTTCGGCTTGGATAACCAAGACCCCAATATCTTCGATTCAGTGCTTGACTTCGTTCAAGAGACCGAGTTGTATGAGGTCCAGATCACGATACTGACGCCATTTCCGGGCACACCACTTTATTCGCGGCTCAAGGATGAGGGACGTCTTCTTGAAGAAAACGCTTGGGAAAAGTGCACCTTGTTCGACATCAATTTTGTGCCTCGCAATATGACCGTGACAGAGCTATACGAGGGCTTTCGAAATCTCGGCGAAAAACTGTACAGCGATGAATTCACGAATTGGCGAAGGGAGCAGTTCAAGAATCAATTGCGCCGACGAATGCGCAAGGAAAAGAGCGAAACATGACCAAAACCAAATGGATTCCGATTCTCTTCTGGGTTGCGGCTGTATACGACGGCGTTCTTGGCCTGGCGTTCCTAGCCGCTCCCGCGCGCCTCTTCGACCTCCTAAACGTCACGCCGCCGAACCACTTCGGCTACGTCCAGTTCCCCGCGGCGCTGCTCGTAGTCTTTGCGCTGATCTTCGTAACGATAGCGCTGAACGCCGAGCGCAATAGGAATCTAATCCCCTTTGGCATGCTGCTAAAAGTCTCGTACTGCGGGGTTGCCTTTTTCTATTGGTTTACGGAGGACATACCGAATCTCTGGAAGCCTTTCGCCGTCATGGACGTGTTGTTCTTTATTCTGTTCCTCATGGCCTTTCAGCGCATCGGAAGGAATGGCGTGGTTTGAATCTGACGTTCTACACGCGCCTTGAATCTCGGCTGGCGCTTGGCACAAAACTTGGCGTATTCGAATTAAACCCATTGGCGGCGGTCGCCGGTGGGGCTATATGGAAAATCTTGGCTAATAGGTTTTTAGCAAACTGACGGAGTGACATCATGTCAAATGCGAGCTTGAACGTGCTGAAAGTTGAGCCCATACGGGGTCTCAGCGATAAAATCAACAAGGTGCGGCAGGATACGGCCGAAATCGTATCCACCTATATTATTCCCGAGGAGAAAATCCTGTACGGCGCCGAGGGCGACGGGCCGCGTGTAAAGCTCCAGATGGAAGTGACCGATCTCGTGAAACGGTCCGGACTCTGGGCGCCGCATCTTCCCGAGGACTACGGTGGCATGGGGCTTGGCTTTATGGGACTTGCCTACATGAACGAAATCCTCGCGTGGAGCATGGCCTCGAAACGTTGTTTCGGCCTAAGTGCTCCGAATTCGGGCAATCAGAGCGTGCTCGTGAAGTACGGTACTGAGGAGCAGAAGAAGAAGTGGCTCGAACCTCTGGTTCGTGGCGAGATGGAGTCCTGCTTTGCCATGACCGAACCCGACGTGGCGGGGTCGAATCCGCGCGCCATACGAACATCGGCCGTTCGTGACGGTGACGAGTGGGTTATCAACGGCCGCAAGTGGTTTATATCGAATGCGAACCGCGCAGACTTCGCTATCACCATGTGTCGAACCGAAGTGGATGGTGCTGAGGGCGGCGTCAATCATATGATGACCCAGATCATCGTGCCTACCGATACCCCCGGATTTAATATCGAGCGCGCTATGCCCATCTGGGGCCACACGGCCGGCGAGGCGACCTGCGAGATTACGTTTAGCGATGTCCGTGTCCCGCTCGAGAATCAGCTGGGCCAGAGAGGTTCGGGACACGCCGCCGCCCAGGACCGCCTCGGGGCGGGGCGCGTGTATCACTGCATGGACTGTGTGGGGCAGATGTGGCGCGCCTTCGACCTGATGGTAAAACGCATGACCGAGCGCGAGGTGCACGGCGGCCTCCAAGAGACCAAGCAGTTTCTCCAGGGCTTCATCGCAGATTCCTACATGGACATCCAGGCAGCGCGTCTTATGACTATCCATTGTGCCGAGGTGATCGATTCCGGAAATAACCCCCGCACGGACATATCCGCCATCAAAGTATTCGTACCCAACGCCTTCCACCGGGTGGTCGATCGCGCAATGCAGGTCTACGGAGGCCTCGGGGTATGCAGCGACCTTCCGCTTGAAGGGATGTACAAACATGCGCGCACCTTACGCCTGGCGGACGGTCCCGACGAGGTCCACCGGATCTTGATCGCCAAGAACGTTCTTAAGCGCTATCACAGCGGGCAGTGCTGGGATTTTGGGGTATGAACCCGGCTCGTTGCCACAATGAGATGAGTGGGCTGCTATGGGTTAATTGTCCCGCCTGAGAACTCACCCGAACCTTGAACAAATGCCTTCCTTCGAGACGGATTCGCGCTGAGGCTTTCGTCGGCGAAGGCACCCGGAGACGTCCATGATTGAGGCGAAGACGGCACAGGCCACCGAGAGCGTCGCGGACCACTACGATGAGCTGGACCGGTGGTACCTCGCGATCTGGGGCGAGCACGTCCATCATGGGCTGTGGCTGACGGGACGCGAAACGACGGAGGTGGCCACGCACAATCTTGTGGCGCGATTGGCGGAGCGGCTTTCTATCGGGGCCCGAACACGCATCTGCGATATCGGTTGCGGCTACGGGGGGACGGCGCGGGTCTTGGCTCGCGAGTACGGCGCCTCGGTCACGGGAGTGACCCTTTCCGGGGCGCAGTATGCCTACGCCGTAGATGCCGCCGCCGGGGACGGGGACCCGCAGATTCTCTTGATGGATTTCATGGACAACGATTTCGATGGGGCTACCTTCGACGCGGCGATCTCCATTGAATCGTCGGAGCACTTTCAAGATAAGCCGGGCCTCATCGAGGAGATCTATCGCATCGTGCGCCCAGGCGGGCGCGTCGGAATCTACGCATGGCTGGCCAAAGAGGGCGCGGCGGAGTGGCAAGTGGACCGGCTGCTCGAAGCGATCTGCCGTGAGGGCCGGCTGCCCGGACTGGGCACGGAGCAGGATTATCGTGGATGGTTGTGTAAAGCGGGCTTCAGGGACGTGACCTTCGAAGACTATTCTCGAAACGTAAAGCGCACCTGGCCGATTGTTATCGGGCGGGCCGCGCGGCGGATGTTGTGGGACGCTTCTGCATGGGCGTACTTGTTCAGCGGTGCGAAGAGTTTGGATTTTGGCAAGTCGATCTTTCGGATTTGGCTGGCGTATCAACTCGGCTGCCTGCGATACGGGCTGTTCACGGCAACAAAGCCAACTGCCATGAATGAATAGAAAAAGCCTGTCGCGCCTTAGGAGCGAAGCGTAGAGCGGCGCGGTGAAAAACGCATCGAATCGAGTTAGAACATGTCCTTGATCGCCGACCTTCGAGCACGAAACCTGCAAAACGAGCTGATGGACAGCCCCGAGCTTGATGCGGGGCGCTTCGTCGGGTCGCTCGAAGGGCTTCGGCGCGTGAACCGCGTGACCGGGAGCGCGCGAATCCTCCAGCCGCATTTGGAATCGGCGGCGCGGGCGGATGCGAGCCGTCCGTTGCGCGTGCTGGATATGGCGTGCGGCGGCGGAGACGTGGCCATCACGTTGTGGAGGCGGCTGAGGGCGCAAGGGCTGGATGTGGAGATGCACGGGTGCGACATCAATCCCTTGGCCGTCGAGCACGCTGCCGAACAGGCAGAGTGCCAAGGCGCAGACCTGCGCTTTTTCCAGTTGAATGCCGTCGCGGACCCGATTCCGCCTGGCTTCGACGTCATCATGCATTCATTGTTCCTCCACCATCTCTCCGGCGAAGATGCGGTAGCGTCGCTTAGGAAAGCGGCTCAAGCGGCCCGGCGGAGCGTTCTGGTCCATGACCTCGTACGTGGGCGCGCGGGGCATCTCTTGGCGTACCTTGGCGTGCGGGTGCTGCTGTGCAATGACGTTTGCCATGCGGACGGCCCGCGGTCGGTGGAAGGGGCCTTCACGATCGATGAGGCGAAGGCGCTGGCGGAGGCGGCGGGGCTGGAAGGCTGCTCGGTGGAGCCGAAGTTCCCCTTCCGATTTCTGCTGACCTGGAGCAAGGCATGAACGGCAACGGCGAAGGCAACCTTGAAGTTCTCGCTGGTGCTGCGTGGGACGTGATTGTCGTCGGCGCGGGCCCCGCGGGATCGATGGCGGCCCATGAGTTGGCGCGCTTGGGCGTGACGGTGCTTCTCGTCGAGAAGGCACGGTTTCCGCGCTACAAGGTCTGCGGGTGCTGCCTGAACGGCCGGGCGCTGAGCGTGCTCGCCGCGGCAGGGCTCGGTAGCCTTGTGGAAGAACATGGCGGCGTGCCTCTTGATTCCTTTGAACTGGCGGCGGGCGGAAGGAAGGCGCGGATGAGGCTGCCAGGCGGCGCGGCGCTGTCCCGCGAGGTCTTTGACGCGGCGCTGGCCGACGCGGCCGTGGCCGAGGGGGCGCGATTCATTTCGGAGTGCCGGGCCACGCTGAAAGAGGGTACGCATGCCGGGTGGACTGTGGCGCTGCAACAGGGCGAGCTAAGCGTGGAGGTGTCGGCGCGGATCGTGCTCGCCGCCGACGGTCTCGGCCAGAGGCTTCTGCGCGCTGTGGACGCTTTCGAGTCGCAAGCGGCGGAGTCGGCGCACATCGGCGCAGGGGTGATGGTGGATGACGGAGCGGCCGCCTACGGTGCGGGAGTCATTTACATGGCCGCGGGGGCCGCGGGCTATGTGGGGCTCGTGCGCGTCGAAGGGATGCGTCTGAACATCGCGGCTGCGCTCGATCCGGCCGTTGTTCGTGAACGCGGCGGTCCCGGCCCGGCGGCCGCGGCGATCGTGGAGGAATCGGGACTGGACGCGCCGGACGGATTGGCCGGCGCGAATTGGCGGGGCACGCCGGGGATGATGCGGCGTGTCAGCCGCGTGAGCGCGCACCGCTTCTTTGTCTTGGGAGATGCGGCGGGGTATGTCGAGCCGTGTACGGGCGAAGGCATGGCGTGGGCCTTGTCGGCGGCCCGGGAGGTCGTGCCGATCGTGTTCGCGGCGCTGGAGAATTTCGATCGCAGCACCGAGATGGCCTGGGAGCGGCGTTATCGCGAACTCACGGGTAGGGCGCAATGGCGTTGCCGGACGATCGCGGCGGGTCTTCGCAGGCCCCGGCTTGTGAAGGCGGCGACGGTCGCGCTGGGGCGCGTGCCCGCGCTGGCCTATCCGGTGATCGGCCGATTGAACCTTGGCGTGGCCATTGAAAAGGAAATGCATCTATGAACTTTACAATTCTCGGGCAGGGGACGGCGGTCCCTGAGCATTTCATCGAGCGGCAGGAGTCGGTGGACATGGTGACGCGGGCATTCTGCCGCACGGAGAAGGAACGGCGCGTCGTGCCGGCGCTATACCGGATGGCGGGTGTGAAAAAGCGGCACAGTGTGCTTCTGCGCGAGCGCGCGCCAGGGGACAACGGCCCGAGTTACAACCTCATGTATGAACCCAAAAGCCGCGAGGACATGGGCCCGCGCTTGAGCGAGCGCATGGAGGCCTACGAGGAACATTCGCACCCGCTTGCGGTGCGCGCGGCCGGGCAGGCGCTCGAGGCGTCGGGGATTTCGGGCGGGGACATCACGCATTTGGTCACGGTATCGTGCAGCGGATTTTATGCGCCTGGGGTCGATGTGCAATTGATCCAGGCGCTGGGGCTGCCGCCGACGACCGAGCGGGCACATATTGGATTTATGGGCTGCCAGGGCGCGATGAACGGGCTGCGGGTCGCGCGAGGGTTTGCGGCCGGAAACCCCGATGCGAATGTGCTGCTGTGCGCCGTGGAGGTCTGCAGTATCCACTACCATTACGGCTGGGACCCGGAGCGCGTCGTCGCGAACGCGTTGTTCGCAGACGGGTCCGCGGCGGTAGTGGGGGCGCTGCGCGATCACGGGGGCTGGTCGATTCGGGCGACGGGCGCGTGCCTGATCCCGGATTCGGAGGACGCGATGACGTGGCGCATCCGCGATCATGGCTTTGAAATGACTCTGTCCGCGCGCGTACCGGGACTGATTGAAGAGCACTTGCGTCCATGGCTCGAGGCCTGGTTGGCGAAAGAGGAGCTGGGCCTCGAGGATGTCCAAACATGGGCCGTGCATCCGGGCGGGCCGCGGATTTTGTCGTCCGTGGCGAAGTCACTCGACTTGCCAAAAGGTGCGCTGGACGTGTCGCGCGGGGTGCTTCAGGAGTTTGGCAATATGTCCTCGCCGACGATTTTATTTATCCTGGACCGCTTGCGCGCGATGGATGCGCCGCTGCCGTGCGTCGCGCTGGCCTTCGGGCCGGGATTGATGGCGGAGGCGGTGTTGTTCGCTTGA
>JASJYE010000049.1 GCA_030123645.1 Candidatus Hydrogenedentota bacterium
CTGCGGAGCAGGCGCGTCTCGTTATCACTCAGTTTCTCCTCGATCAAACGGAGCAAGGCATGAGCTTGATGCGAGGTGAGTTGAGCGCCGATGAGATGTCTAAGATCGATTATGAACAAGAGATGCGAGACGAGTTGAGCTACTTCCTTAGCCCGGAGGAACTGGCCGCTTTTGGTGAGTATCAGGCGACCCTTCCAGAGAGGATGCTGGAACGTAACTACGAAATGCAGCTGAGCATGTACGCTTCCGGCCTGTCTCCAGAGAACCGTGCCATGGTCTTGGACGTTCTCATCGAGGAGATGCTTTTCCTGCAGGATGACAGCGTTGCAGCCTCTTCGTCCGCCAGCGACCCCGGATCCGAATTCACGAGTCGCATCGAAGTGTACGACCGCGTTCGTGAGCGGTTTGCGGGCGTGTTCGACGAGGGCCAAAAGGCCGTCCTCGATCGCTTCCTCGATCAGCAGCAATCCATGTTCGAGATGATGCTCCCCATGATGGAGGCCATGCAGGAATCGCTTGAGACGAACCCATAGCACTCACCACGAGGTGTGGGGGCGGGCTTTAGAGGCGCGTAGACACCCATCGGTGGCGCTACCCCTTGCGTTCGCAGCCAAGAGGCCAAACCATCCAGCTGAAAGCCTACCTTTTGCCGAGTGCGGACGCGCAGGGACGCGGCTCTTTCTTGGTTGAGCCCAGAGCTTTCTTAAAACCAGGTTGATTGGTAGAATGGCCCAATTCTTATTAGAAGTTGGATGGCAAAGCCTGATATAGGGAGTTTTATGATGAGACGTGATGCTAGATGCGCGATTCCGGTGACCATTGTGGGCCTTCTCCTGGCGGCGTCTATGGGAATCGCCCAGGAACAAAGCGTTAAGCCGGGGATCAACGACAATTTCAAGGACCCGGACGTCAGCTATTACGTGAATTTGTTCGAGGGCGAGGACCGGGCGATTTTTGAGTATCGCAACGAAATTGTCGACGTGCTGCAATTGAAAAAGCGAACCGACGTGGCGGATATCGGCGCGGGCACGGGGTTTTTCTCGCGGATGATGGCGCATAAGGTCGGCCGTAGGGGTACGGTCTATGCCGTGGACATCGCGGAGAACTTCATCGAGCACATCGATGAGTTGTCGAAGAAAGAGGGGTTGAAGAACATCAAGGCGATCGTTTGTAGCGAGCGGTCGGTGGATCTGCCTGAGAACTCGATCGACGTAGCCTTCATTTGTGACGTCTATCACCACTTCGAATATCCCTTCGACAGCATGGCGTCTCTCCACAAGGCGATGCGGCCCGGGGGAAGGCTGGTGATTGTCGATTTTGAGCGGGTGAAGGGCGTGAGCCGGGACTGGACGCTCGGGCATGTCCGCTGCGGCAAAGGGACCGTGACGGACGAGGTGAAGGACGCTGGTTTCGATTTTGTCGAGGAAGTCGACCTTGGCATGCCCGACCAATGGGTTCGCGTCTTCCGAAAACGCGGGTAGGGCCGTATGAGCGAAAACGAAGGCGGGCTGTTCCGCTTTATCGGCCTGCGGTCGGCGATGATGCTTGTCGTGGCCAGCATGATCGGCGCGGGGATTTTCACGACGACGGGGTTTCAGGCGCAGGACCTCGGACATCCCGGATACATCTTTCTATTGTGGCTCGTCGGGGGGATCATGGCGTTTTGTGGGGCGCTGTGCTTTGGCGAGTTGGGCGCAGCGATGCCGGAAGCCGGGGCCGAATACGTATACATCCGTGAGAGTTATGGCCGCGCCTTCGCTTTTATGAGCGGATTTGTGGCCTTGTTTGCAGGGTTTTCCGCGCCGATTGCCGGGGCCTTAAAGGCCTTGATCCGGTATATGAGCCACTTCTTTCCGCTCTTGGCCGACGACCGCGTACTGGCGGGTGGGCTCCACTTGAACGATCTCGTGGCGATTGGATTCGTATGGCTGCTGGTGGGCATTCACGCGAGTCGTGCCCGCGGGGGGATCGGATTCAACGATGTCGTCACGCTTATGAAGGTCGCCGGAATTGTGCTTGTCCTGCTGGCTGCGGCCTTGGTTGGGAAAGGGGAGCTGAGCAATATTACGGAGATTTCTCCGCGATACTATGAGCTGGGCGCGATGGACAAGATGTCGGCGATGGCCACGTCTCTTATCTTCGTGACGTTTTGTTACTTGGGCTGGAACGGCTCGGCCTATCTTGCGAGCGAGATGAAAGATCCCCAGCGCGATCTGCCTCGTTCCCTGTTGCTTGGTACGGGGCTGGTCACCGTGCTCTACCTTGGGCTGAACATGATGTATTTTTACGGTGCCGGGATTGAAGGGCTCGCCGGCGAGGTGGAGGTTGGCCTTGTCGCCTCGCGCGAACTCTTCGGCGGCTTAGGCGTGACGCTGGTGACGCTGCTCCTGTGTGTATCGATTCTTGCGTCGGCCTCGGCGATGACCCTGGAAGGTCCGCGCGTATATTACGCCTTCGGCAAAGACTTTCCGGCGCTGGGTTTTTTGCATCGTGTGGGACAGAAGTCCGGGGCGCCTGCCGCGGCCCTCGTTCTGCAAGGGATCGTGATTTCAATCATCATCGTGAGCGGCAGGATCGACCAGATTTTACAGTACGCCGGCTTTACGCTGACCCTGTTTTCGAGCCTGGCGGTATCGTGCGTGATTGTACTGCGGATCCGCCGCCCCGAGATGCCGCGCCCGTTTAGGGCCTGGGGCTATCCTTTTACGCCGCTCCTTTTTTTGGGTGTGTCGCTTTGGACGATGGTTTGGGCGTTCCGCGGCCGTCCACTGGAGTCGTCGCTTGCGCTTATGACGGTCGTGGCTGGGGGCATTGCGTTTTTCGTCATATCGGGGCGATCTGCCCGGGATAGTTAGTTTAGTAGGTCGGAGAGGGCGTCGCGGGCAGCCTGCACCAATGCAGGGGCCTTCATGCCGGCAGCCCGTCCTTCAGATAGCGCATCTTCTGTCGGGAGTCCCGCCCGCAACCCCACGTAGACGGACCATATCGTCCCGACGCGGTTCGAGCTTGCGCAGTGAAGGAGAACGGGTGCGTCCGCGCTTGTGTCCAGCGCCTCCATAATTCGGCGGCGTGTCGCCTCGGGCGGTATCCCGCGGCCCATGGGCGCGTGGATGTAGGTCATGCCCGCGCTTTCCACCACGCCCTTCTCGTCGAAACCAAGGGACGCCATCTCGGATTCTTGCCGCAGGTTGATGACGGTTTTTACGCCGAGTTCCGCGAATTGTTTTATGGCCTCCTTGGTGGGTTGACCCGCGAAATATACCCTATTGTCGAAGGTGGTGACGTTGGGAGTATCGCCAACTTGCAACGGGCGTATGGCGCGCCGCGTGTCGTCGCCGGCGACCTTGAAGACGAAGAGATGCTGGGCCGGCAGAAACTCGGCACGCTGCACGAGCTCGAATCCGGCGGGGATCCATTCGCTCATGACCTCGTCGATGGACATTTTGTGGTCGCGCGGGATCGGGAAGGGGATCGTTGCCGGATCTTGCTCGGCGCGGTATTCAAGGAGGGCGATGCGTCCGCCGGGGGCGAGGCTGTCCTTCATGCGCGCGAGCATGGCCCCGGGTTCGCTGAATTCATGGTAGGCGTCGACGAGGAGGATCCAATCGATCTTGCCCGGCGGAAGCATGGGGTCGTCGACAAAGCCGAGTATCGGATAGACGTTCTTGACACCGGCCTCTTCGCTGCGCGCCAGCATGAGGTCGAGCATGCCTTGCTGGACGTCGACTGCGAAGACGGTCCCATGAGGGCCGATGCGCGGGGCGATCTGAAGCGTGTAGAAACCATTGCCGCAACCGATGTCCGCGACGATGTCACCGTCGCGCAGCCCCATGAAGTTCAGGGTCTTGAGCGGCTGCTCGAGGTCCATCCGGCCCTCGCCCAGTAAAATGCCCGCCTGCTCCGGCGCAAGCATCTTCGCAGGTACACGTCTGCTCGACGAGTCCTGTCGCTCTTGCGGGGCCGCAGAGCTCTGTAGCAGGCACAGAAAAATGGCCACGGCCCAGACGGCGCGCCTATATTCACGATTTGAGAAATACATGGCTTTCTCCCTTTACTATTCGGCCGAGAAATTGGCATGTCACTATAATCCGCGATTAAGGCCCATTCAATACGTGTTGACGTTTTTGGTCCTCGATGCTTCTGTTTTTGATATACTTTGCTCTGTCAAAAATCCCGCGGCATGTACTTATTTTGTGGAGCAGATACGAGGCCGGACGTTCCGGTGAAGGCCGATGAAGGTAATTATGGATCTGTGCGTGGTGCCCATCGGGGTGGGCGTTTCGCTTTCAGAGTACATTGTAGAGTGCGAGAGCGTGCTCAAAGACGCCGGCCTGAAGACGGAACTGCACGCCTACGGGACGGTTATCGAGGGGGAGTGGGACGAGGTGTTCGCGGCGGTAAAGGCCTGCCACGAGGCGGTGCATGCGAAGGGGGCGCCCCGCATCACGACGACAATCAAGGTGGGTACACGCGTCGACCGTGCGCAGACGATGGAAGATAAGGTGGCGAGTGTGAAGGACAAATTGTAAGGCAATGGGAACGATTCGGCCTTCACGAAGACATCGGCTGGCGCTACTCGCCATGGCAGCCCTGTTCCTTTCTTTGTCCACATCAGCTCAGGGGCAGACGCAGGCAAGGCCGGCCCGGGTTATTCACAGGAGCCTCCTCACCGCCGCCGAAGCAGGCGACCTCGATCGGGTAAAGACCCTAATCCAGGAGGGCCATCAGGTCGATCAACTTGTGCTTTATCTGAACCCACACACGCCTTTGATATTGGCGATTCAGAATGATCATATACAGGTAATAGAGGTTCTCATCGAGAAGGGGGCCGATGTGAACTTGCCGAGCATCAGCGGCGTGGCCCCTCTTCATTTTGCGGCTTTGCGGGGCAATATCGAGGCATGTCGACGTCTGGTGGAAGCCGGCGCGGACATCAGAAAGAATACGCGTTTGGGATGGACCCCGCTGCACTATGCCGCGCGCCATGGACGTTTGGAAATCATCTCTTACTTGCTGGAGGCGGGATGCGATATCGACGCGAAGACCACTAAGGGGATAACGCCGCTTCATCTTGCCTTCGAGCTGACCTCGTCAAAGGTGGTTCGGCACCTGATTGACTTGGGTGCGGATGTGTTGATACCCGATGACGAGAAGGTTTCGATCTTTGAGAAGGCGTGCCGGATGCGCTCGTTGCAGATGGTAAAGATTATTCTGTCTAGGGTGCCTCCTGAGTGGGGCAAATATCGCAAGCAGATTCTGGACAAGGGCCTTTATCAGGCCTTTGTCCAGGACTTTGTGGACTTAGAGCGCTTCTTGATTGAACAGGGGGCGGACCTCGATATTCGAACGAATGAGGGCTATACGCTGCTGCAATTTTCCGCAGAGTATGGATTTGAGGATTCAGTGGCGCTGCTACTAGAAAATGGAGCGGACGTAAATTCGAGGACGGACGTGGCGCGCTGGACCTCGCTCCACTTCGCGTGCCTGAACGCTCATCTGGGGGTTGTGCGCATGCTGTGTGAGCATGGGGCTGATATTGATGCTCTGGAAGGGATGAATCGCACGCCGCTGCATCTCGCGGCAATGTCGGGAGATGTTTCGGTGGTATCGGAACTCGTGCGGCGTGGCGCCGATACGAGCCTGCAGGATTGGGATGGGAATACCCCGCTGCATCATGCCGTGACCGCGGGTAAAGGCGGGATGCTCCAGCAGCTCGTCCGTGTGGCTTCTACCGACTTGGACTTGGACAACGCCCTTGGCAGGACGCCGTTTCAAACGGCGATGGATCTCGGTCGTCCCGAGATCGCAAAGCTGTTGGTCGTCGAGTCGGGGAAAGAGAGTCCGGGGTCCGCCTCCGAAGGTCTTGATAATGCGGTGAAGGCGCTGCTGGCTGAGGTTCCTGAGCGCAGGCGCGAGGCCCGGCGGGCGGAGGTGGAGCGGTATCTCAAGGCTGGTGAGTGGCCCCTGCACATTGCTGCTCGCGAAGGTTCCGTGGGCGCAGCACAGAGGATCCTGGTGGCTGACGCCAGTGAACTAACCGCAAGGGATAGGTACGGCTACCTCCCAATACATTTAGCCGCGGACATGGGTCATGCAGGACTTGTGGCGTCGTTCATGGATCACGGGGTGCCTGTTGGCGATCAGGCGAACGCAGCGAACTGGAGTCCCCTGCATTTTGCGGCATCAAGAGGGCACGTTGATGTCGTGGAGGCCTTATTGGGAGCGGGGGCGGACGCCGAAGCCAGGGACGGAAACGGTCGGACGGCGCTGGATGTGGCCTCCTACAGCGGCAACAATGAGGTGGCCGCTCTGCTGCGAGACCGCTCCGCTTCGCGCTAGCCGGAACCACCGGTTGGGTACATGCCGGCACTTTCGCGGGAACGCAGCGTGTCCTATATCGTGCCGCCTATCGCTACCATCGTCCCTCCATAGATCACCATGATCTCGCCCGGTCCGTGTCTCTATGCGCAGCGGTTGCGATTTGTTTCGAGGGAGGAAGTGAAATACGTGCTCGAAAACGACACCCCCTCCGGCGTATAGTTACGTGCAGGCAGAACGGCATCTGAGGGTAGGGCCGTTCTGCTTTCTTCTATACGGGGCCGGACGTCCCGGTTGCCCGCTTTTGGGCCTGCGCCTGTGTTTTTCCGGAAGCTGTTCGGAAGCAAGAAGTTATCCTTTAGGAACGTTGAGCAAAGATGTACTACGGGTGGAAGATCGTTGGGGCCACATTTGTAACGTGGTTCATCTCCGTTGGGTTTTTGTTCTACTCGTACGGGACTTTTTTCCTTGCACTCGAGAAGGATTTCGGGGAAAGCCGTTTCGCGATCTCTCTTGGCTTGGCCTGTATGAACATCGCTATGGGACTGTTGGCGCCGTTTCTCGGTCGCGCCGTCGACCAATGGTCTATTCGCCGCATCATGCTCATCGGAGCGGCCTGCATGACCGCGGGGTTTCTGGTGGCGTCGCAGGTCACCGCACTGGGGCAATTCATTCTCTTGATGGGAACCCTTTTGGGCGTGGGCGCGAGCATGATGGGACAGTTGCCGAACTTGACGCTCGTGTCAAACTGGTTCATCAGGCGCCGGGGCATGGCCCTGGGGATCGCTACGATGGGCGTATCGATGTCGGGCATGGTGATGCCGCCCGTGACGATGTGGCTGATTCTGAATTTCGGATGGCGCACGACCTTCGTCGTATTCGGCTGCCTGTCATCGATAGTCGTGATGCCATTAGTTGGGCTAATTGTGGTGAACCGGCCTGAAGAAATGGGCCTGCATCCGGACGGGGCCTCCGAGGAGGACGCATCCCTCCTGGCTGACTCGGCTGAGGTGGGTCCTTTGCGGGATTCCGCCCCAATTTCCGGGGGCAGGAAGCCATCCCCGGAGTTTAGCGTCGCAACTACGATTCGGGACAGAGAATTCTGGACGATCACGATTACGATCGCGTTGACCTTCTTTGCGATGAGCGCTGTGCTGACGCACATGATTCCGCACGCAAAGGACCTGGGGATAAGCGAGTTGCGGGCGCCGTTCGTCTTGTCGGCCTGCGCGGGTGCGGGCGTGTTCGGAAAGATTCTTTTCGGCTACATCGCAGATTTCCTGGATGCGCGCTTCGCTCTGCTCCTGAGCATGGGCTTCCAGTTCTGCGGGACGTTCCTCCTTCTGATCGCCGAGTCGTATCCGACACTTATTCTCGTGGGGACCATCTTTGGTTTGGGCATGGGCGGCATCCTGCCGCTATGGGGTGCGCTGGTCGGTGAGTACTTTGGCCGGCAATCTTTCGGGCGGGTGATGGGTCTTATGGGCCCGTGCATGCTGCCGATACAGGTGTGCGGCGTGCCCTTTGCCGGACTGGTACACGATCTGACCGGGGAATATACCATCGCTTATCGAACGGACCTGGTGCTCATCCTGCTGGCATCTGTCGTATTGTTGACGCTGCGACGCCCTGCGGCAAGCCGCGGTGACGTGCCCGTCCGCGCCAAATAGCTGGATAGGCATAGGTGAGTTTGCCCAACTTACCGGCTATAGTGTGCCAAAACGAAGGAGGCTATTGGTAATTGACACGCGGGGCACTTCTATCGCATATCGCGGCGGCGATGGCCTGTTTCCTACTGACGGTGGGCTGCAGCCGCTTAGAAGCGATCGAGTCGGCCAGGTGAGTGAAATTCTTTCCCGCATCCTTTCCCAGAAAGGCCCGGAGGTCCAATTTTGGCGCTCGGGATAAATCGGGTTTCGGGCCAATGATTTCCATTTTAAGAATCCGATTGCAGAATTGAAAGATTCCAGGTTTTCGCAGATGAATATCGAGGAGATACCGACTGAGGGCTTCGAAAGGGTCGTGCATTGCACGGATCCGGACTCGGGGCTGAACGCGTTCATCTCGGTTCATGACACGACGCTGGGGCCTGCGCTGGGCGGCGTGCGGATGCTGCCCTATGCAAGCGGGGAGGAAGCGCTGGCGGACGCGATGCGTCTGGCGAAAGCGATGACCTATAAGGCCGCGGTCGCGCGGACGGGGCAAGGCGGTGGCAAGGGGGTGATCGTTGCCGATCCGTCGGAAAAGACGGAAGCGATGATGCTGGCGATGGGCCGCCTCATCAAGGCCTTGGACGGGCAATTCATCGCGGCGGAAGATATGAACATGACCGTCGCGGACCTCGAAACCATGGCGCGCGAAACGCGATGGGTCTCGGGCCTGTCGCACGAACGGGGATCGAGCGGGAACCCGTCACCGCTGACGGCGCTGGGCTGTCTTGTCGGCATTCAAGCCTCTGCAGAGGAGGTTTTCGGGACTGAATCGCTCTCAGGGCGCTGCGTCGCAGTGCAGGGGGTCGGCGCGGTGGGCGGCGCGCTGGCGAAGTTGTGTATCGAAGAAGGCGCCGAGGTGGCCGTCTGCGATCTCGATGGTGAAAAGGCCCGCCGGTTTGCCGACTCAAATGGGGCAACGGCGCTCGAGGGGCCGGACGCCTGTCTAAGCTATCCCTGCGATATCCTTTCGACTTGTGCGCGCGGCGGTATTCTGAACGCGGAAACCATCCCGAAGCTGCAGTGCCGAATTGTTGCAGGGGCGGCGAACAACCAACTCGATGAGCCAGGGGATGCCGAACGATTGCAGAAACGGGGCATTCTATATGCGCCGGACTATGTCATTAACGCTGGCGGAATCATCAATATCGCATGCGAGTTTGCGCCCGCGGGCTACAGCGATGCGGCGGCGCGGGAGCGGGTGATGGGCATCGGCCCGACCCTAAAAGACGTCCTCCGGATTTCCCGTGAGGAGGATATCTCCACTGCCGCTGCGGCTGATCGGCTTGCCGAAGCCCGTCTCGCCGAGGGCCGCGCTGCGAATCCGCCCGGTAGTTGAGCATGATCGGTGCACTGTCGCAGCGGGACGCGGGGTATGCGGCGCGGTGATTTAACCGCGTCGTTTTTTTCTTTCACATCGGATGTCGAAGCGATATCACTGAAGCAATTGACACCTGAATTGAACACTCTATAGGAAGCTGCTAAATGTCTGACACATCATCCAATATACTCACCATCAAAATTACACTCCTCGAATCTCAACCCAAAATCTGGCGACGATTTCAAGTAGCTGACGATATGACACTCGGCAAACTGCACGACGTCATCCAAATCGTGATGGGATGGCAGGATTGTCATCTTCATGATTTCGAACGAGGGAAAAAACGATACAGTAAACCTGACCCAGAGGAAGATAGCTACGGACCCCCCGCCATCAATGAAGATCAAGTTTCGGTAGGTGAATTACTGAAGCGCAAAAAACAGAAGCTCATGTACATCTACGACATGGGCGATTACTGGGAACACGCGTTGCAGGTAGAGAATATTTCAGAGCCGGAGTCGAAGCAATTCTATCCGAATTGTATAGAAGGAGCTTTTGCCTGTCCACCCGAAGACTGCGGGGGCACATGGGGCTACCAAAACATGCTGGAAGCATTGGCTGATCCGAAGCATGAAGAGCATGAGACTTTTGTCGAATGGATAGGCCCTGATTTTGATGCTGAAGAATTCTACCTCGAGGAAATTAATGAGGTGCTCGAAGATTTTGATAATTACAAATCCGGTTGGGATGATTTTGATGGGGAATACTGAGTGACAAGTCAAAGCTACATTTCGCTCCAATGGGCGAGCAGCGCCTGTAAACATTGGCCACCGGACGAGGGCTATATTTCGTGCCCCCAGGGGCCAGCCGACCATCTTTCGATCGCAACTTGTTGCTTGCGACTGCTTGATCCCTCCTAGGAGGTGTGCTAGAGTTTGTAAATCACGCTGGTGGGGAGGTCTCAGTTATCGGCGTGCCCGGGTGCTGCTTCTGACTGCGCCCACGATACTCTTGAGAAGGGAGGTTGGTTCCGAGTGACGAAAGTTCGTGTCAGGCCGGATGAGCCTTTTGAAAAGGCGTTGCGCCGATTCAAAAAGAAATGCAACAAGGAAGGGCTCATGCAGCGCCTGAAAGAAGTAAAGCATTACGAAAAACCCAGCGAACGCCGCCGGCGCAAGTTGGCTAAGGCCATAGCGCGGCAAGCGGCGTCGACAGAGTAGATTTCCTTTTAAATGTATAGGTGAGTGGGCAGGGCTGTGCGGCAGTCCTGCCTTTCCTTTTTGCGATTATGTCTCCCGCCCCGCCAGATCAAGAGAACTCGGAGGGATTTTCCGTTACTCGCGAGGAGGTGCGGCTGCGCCTGGACGTTTTTCTAGCCGGCCGGATTGAGGACGTCTCGCGCTCGTTCATCAAGCAGGCGATCAAAGATGAGCGCGTGATGGTGAACGGGCGAGTCGTAACGCGGCCGGGCAAGACGCTTTCGGCGGACGACCGTGTCAGCATCCGGCTGCCGCCCGCGCCGCTTAGCGAGCCGCTGCCGGAAGATATCCAATTGGACGTGGTGTACGAAGACGGGGACATCCTCGTCGTCAACAAACCTTCGGGGCTGGTGGTGCATCCTGCGCCGGGTCACTCGTCAGGCACCTTGGTGAACGCGGTGCTGTACCATTGCAAGGACTTTCGCGGCCCTTACGGCCGGGAGGACAAGGGCCTCGACTCCTTGCGTCCGGGCATAGTGCACCGGCTCGACCGTTTCACCTCGGGGGTGATGGTCGTTGC
>JASJYE010000359.1 GCA_030123645.1 Candidatus Hydrogenedentota bacterium
GTCCGCGCGCGGGCTGGGGCACTCCAGAAGTCTGGGGCAGTGACACGGACCAGCTCGCTGACCTCTCGGCATGTTTGGGCCGCGTTCTCGATCTTTGAACTTTGTGTGGTTGTTGCGATCATGCCTCTCTTTAGCCCGCATATTTCACGGAATGAATCACCCCACCATGTCATTGCGAGCGAAGCGTGGCAATCTCTTTAACCCCAGGCACTTGGGCACAAAAGATTGCCACGTCGTTTCGCTCCTCGCAATGACAGATACGACAGTGTGTCAACGTTGGGTCGTTCCATTCCTCTGCCTAATGTGCTGTCGCAGAATAACTTACGCGGCGAATCGCTAATAGGCTGTGAGCGATGCGGATTAGGGGTTGCGGGATATCCGGTCCATTCTGTCTAAAGACTGTTTATTCTTAAATGCTAATACTACGAAAACTTCTCCGATAATACAATATCTGTCAACTAAATCACCCTTGTTTCGCACTTTTACTTAGCGAGACTGCAACGGATACTGCATTAAGTAAGGAAACGTCACGCACGCCATGCATCGAAGGAGGAAATTGCCATGGCCTATCATTTTAAGAATCTCGTCTTCGAAGGCGGCGGCGTCAAAGGAATCGCCTATCTTGGCGCGCTCCAGGCACTGGAAGAGCGCGGCATACTAAACAACATCCGCCGCGTGGGCGGGACCTCCGCCGGCGCAATCAACGCGACCATCATGGCGTGCGGCTATAGCCTCGAGGAGACGGAAGATATCCTATGGAACATGGACTTCAACGATTTCCTGGACGGCACCAAATGGTTCTTCCGCGATGCCAAGCGCATGATCAAGAAGTTCGGGTGGTACAAAGGCGACTTTTTTAAGCGGTGGATAGGGCATCTCATCAAGGCGAAGACCGGCAAGGCCACGACGACCTTCAAAGAGCTCCGCGAATTGGGCGGTCCGGAGCTTTACGTCATCGGGACGAACCTGTCCACCCGCTTCGCGGAGGCCTTTTCGCACGAGCACACGCCCAACTTCCCCGTGCGCGACGCGGTACGTATCTCCATGTCCATTCCCTTGTTCTTCACGGCCGTCCGAAGAGAGGGGAGGGGCCTGTACGTCGACGGCGGCCTGTTTAATAACTACCCCGTTAAGCTCTTCGACCAGGAGCGCTACATCCAACCCAAAGACAGGAAGAAGCATGCGCTTAAGACCAAATACTATCAAGAGGAAAAGCGTAAACGCGGCCGCCCGGCCTTCAAACCCGTATACAACAAGGAGACGCTCGGTTGCCGGCTCGACGACCTCGAAGAAATTCAGATTCTAGAAGCCGGGAGAAAACCCAAACCAAAGAAGATATCCAACTTCTTTCAGTACACCGGCGCTCTCGTAGGTTCCGTCCTCAACGTTCAGGTGAACCAGCATCTGCACAGCGACGACTGGCAACGCAGCGTTTACGTCGACACGCTCGACGTGAAAACCAAGGACTTCAATCTCAGCAACAAGAAAAAGCGGGAGCTAGTGGCCTCCGGTCGCAAAGGCGTGGACCTCTATTTCGATTGGTACGACAAGGCCGCCGCAAAGGCCGCCACCCGCCCTGCGTGCCACCCTGACTACGTCGATTCGCCCATGTAACCGTCCATGATCGCCGCATACGGCGTCCCGCGCCTTGTCGTGGGTCGCCCTTCGGGGGGCTCGCCGAATAAATCCCCGCCGCCGAAGTATTTCCCATCAAACCTTGATGCTACCGGCTCGATGCGGCATGCTAAGGCCCAGATCGGGCAAGCGGAATCGACCATGCCGATAACCAGCAGCAGCGCACACGTCATCGCTTCATCGCTCATTCTTCTTATGGGCGTATTTGCATCTTCTGCCCGCGCCCAGGACATCGAGCTCACGCCGCCGCCCGAGGGGCAGTACGTCCTCGACTACGCCGGCCTCATCGACCTGAAGGACGAGGAAGAGATCAACCGGATCGCCACGGCGTGTCTTGCCGAGAAAGTCATCCCGATTATCACGGTCACCATCGAGAGCATGGCCGAATACGGCGGGGCGGGCATGCGCATCGAGACCTTCGCGACGCTCTTGTACAACCAGTGGGAGATTGGCTACGAACGCGTCAACGACGAATATTGGAACAAGGGAATCCTTCTGCTCATCGCGCGCGACGATCGCGTTGCCCGCATCGAACTCGGCGACGGCTGGGACCGTGAGCACGACGACACCGCCCGCCTCATCTTGGATGACCAGATCATCCGCAGCTTTGAGCAAGGCAACTTCTCAAGCGGAATCCTCCGCGGCGTCGAGGTGCTCGACAACATGGCCCGCGGCGAGCGCTTGCCCCGGCCGCCGATCTCCTGGCGCAACGTCGCCATCATCGCCGTGTTCATCGGTCTCGCCATTTTCACCGTCGTCTCGCTCATCCGCCGCCGCGCCAGCGGCTGGGCCTGGATCTTCTGGGGCGTCGTGTTCGGCATCCTGGGCATGGTGCTGCTCAACATGATGCGCGGCCGCCGCGGCGGATTTTCCGGCGGCGCATTCGGCGGCGGCTTCTCCGGCGGCGGTGGCGCATCGGGCTCGTGGTGATGAGGACATCCTGATGAAACGCGCGTCGAAATACTTCTCCGAAGGCGAAAAACAGCGCATCGAGCAGGCCGTCACCGAGGCGGAAGCAAAGACTTCGGCCGAGATTGTCCCCGTGCTTGCCTCCGCCTCGGGCCGCTACGACCGCGCCGAAGACATCGCGGGCGTGTGGCTCAGCATCATCTTCATGACCCTGACGTGGAAAGTCCTCCAGACACAGAGCGCCGAAGCGGCCCAATGGGGCTCCACCTGGGCGCGCTTCGAGCTGCCGCTCCTCATCCTCGCCGTCATCGCAGGTTACGGCCTGGGCATGACCATCGCCACCTACAGTTGGACCCTGCGCCGCCTATTCACGCCAAAGAAACACATGGCCTCCGAGGTCGATGAGCGCGCCGGCCACGTCTTCTTTGACCGCCGCGTCCACCACACTGAAGGCGACACCGGTCTTTTGATCTACATTTCACTCTTCGAACGCGGCGCGAAATTCCTCGCCGACCAGACCGCGCATGAAAAACTCGGCCAAGCGGCCCTGGACGAGCTGTGCAACGAACTGATCGACGGCATTAAGGCGGGAGACCTCGCCACCGCCCTCTGCGAGGCGATCAAGGACGCCGGCAACCGCCTCGAAAAGGTCCTTCCACGGACTGACGACGACCGCAACGAAATAGAGAACGCCCTCGTCATCCTCGACTAAGCACGACCGGCACGACCGTGCATTCAATCGCCTTCGGCGAAACCGGCACGACCGTGC
>JASJYE010000050.1 GCA_030123645.1 Candidatus Hydrogenedentota bacterium
TCGAGAGGCAGGACATCGCATTGAATCAGAACCAGACAAATCCGGCCCGTTGGGAGGGCCTGCATGAAGTTGTGCGGATGGCGTGGCCCATCATGTTGGGGGCTATGTCATGGGTAATCATGGACTTCGTGGACAAGATCTTCGTTTCGCGGCTTGGCGTGGACAATCTGGCGGCGATAGGCTCGGCTGGAATTTGGGCGTACACGCTCGGCGTGTTCTTTGTCGGGATTGCAGGCTGCGTCAGCACCTTTTCGGCCCAGAGCCTGGGGCGCGGCAACCGGGAAAACTGTTCGCGCTTTGCCTGGCAGGGAATCTATATTTCGATCGCGGCCAGCAGCATGGTGTTGCTCATATGGCCGCTCTCCCAGCCGCTGTTCGAGCGGATGGGGCATGCGCCGGAAGTGGTCGAACTCGAGCTGACCTATTTCCGCATCCGCGTGCTTGGCTTCGCTTTCATCGCATGGCAGGCGGCACTGGCAGGGTTCTTTCAATCGATCAACCGGCCGATCATTCCGATGTACGCGGCACTGGCGGCTAACGTTACGAACGTCGTTCTGGATTATGTGCTGATTTTCGGTAAGCTGGGGGCGCCCGCGCTCGGGATCGCCGGCGCGGCGATCGCCACGGTAGTCTCCATCGCATTTCAAGCGGTGTTGTTGCAGGCCATCTTCATGGGAAAGGCGGTGGATCGTGAATACGGCTCGCGGCGCACCTGGAGATTCGATTGGGTCAAGATGCGCGATCTATTCGCGATCGGATGGCCTTCGGGCGTCTCGGGCTTTCTGGATGTTGCGAGCTGGTCCATCTTCACCAGCTTCATCGTGGGCGGGTTCGGAACGGTTCAACTGGCGGCGCATACCGCGGCGATCAGTTTTATGCATTTGACTTTCATTCCGGCCATGGCACTGGGAATGGCCACTACGCCGATTGTGGGCCGCTGGATAGGGCGTGGCGACATCCGCACTGCGAAGTCGCGCGCCTACACAGCGACCCGGCTTGCCATCGTTTTCATGGTGATCATAGGAGCGACGCTGGCCATTCTCGGGCCGTATCTGATGCGTGTGTTTAGCAGCGATCCCGAAGTCATTGGCTTAGGGTATAGCCTGCTCATTCTCGCGGCCATTTTTGCAGGCTTTGACGCGATAACGATCGTGCTTGCCGGGGCGCTACGCGGGGCGGGAGACACGCGCTGGATGATGATCACGCTCAGCATAGGCGCCTATGGCGTAGCGTTGCCATTGGCCTGGCTCTTCGCCCATCCGATGGGACTCGGGGCGCGCGGCGCGTGGATCGGCGAGACGATCTACATTATCTTGCTCAGCGGGGTATTCTTGAAGCGCTTCCACGGGGAGGCCTGGCGCGACATCCGAATTTTCTCGGAAGATCGCTTGCCGGAGCCTCAACTGGCCGCGGCTTCGGAGGCCATGGCGGACGAGTCCGAGCAGGGCGATACGACGACTCGCTAAGCCCTAATTTGTGCCATTTAGTGCACATATGCTACTCTCCGTCGATTTTCATGTTGCAGGGACCCCATGCATGCACCGGTTCGGGTGCTCGGCGAAGGCCGGGTTGTGCCGGGCGGGGCCCTGGAGTCGAACCCAAACAGGAGAAGGTCTATGGCAACGATCACCATGAAACAGCTTTTGGAGTCCGGGATCCATTTCGGGCACCAAACACGCCGCTGGAATCCGAAGATGGGGCGCTACATCTTCGGGGAGCGCCACGGGATCTACATCATCGATCTCCAGAAGACGCTTCGGCAATTACGGCGGGCGTACATCACTGTGCGCGATAGTGTCGCCGAGGGCGGCGCCGTGCTGTTTGTAGGCACGAAGAAACAGGCCCGCGAATCCGTCCAGGAACAGGCGGAACGATGCGGCATGTATTACGTCAACAACCGTTGGCTCGGCGGCACGCTCACGAACTGGCAGACGATTCAGAACAGCATTTCGAAACTCATCAACCTCCAGGAAATGGAGGCCGCGGGGAAGTTCGAGCAGTTCAAGAAGAAAGAGGCGATTAGTCTGCGCAAGAAATGCGAGAAACTGGATAAAAACCTGGCCGGAATCAAAAACATGGCCGGGCCTCCAACGATTATGTTTGTGGTCGATTCGCACCGGGAAACCATCGCGGTCCGCGAGGCCGAGCGCCTGGGCATTACGAGCATCGCGATCTGCGACACGAACAGCGATCCGGATGAGGTCACGATTCCCATTCCAGGGAACGACGACGCGATTCGCGCGATCAATCTGTTTTGCACGATCATCGCCGATGCCGCGATCGAGGGGCGCATGCAGTACGAGAAGCAGCAGGAAGAGGAAGCTGCGAAAGCCGCAGCCGAAGCCGCGAAGGCGGTCAAATCCGCTAAGGTCGCCCGGCAACAGGCGAAGGCAGGCGAGCTCGACGAAGAGGCCTCTGAGGCGGAGTCCGCCGATGGCGCCGCTGAAGCGGAAGCGCCTGCGCCTGCACCTGAGAAGGCCGCGCCTGCGGATTCCGGCCAGGAAGAATCGGAAGACCTCGCGAAAGCGCCGGAAGCCTGACGCGTTTCGTTCGTACTACCCCTTTTTGCGGCCCAGAGGAAACCTAGGGAGCACAATCGCGGTATGAGCATTTCGGCAGCAGACGTAAAAGAGCTCCGCGAGATTACTGGCGCGGGCATGATGGATTGCAAGACGGCCCTCAATGAGTGCGGTGGGGACAAGGAAAAAGCGAAGACATGGCTGCGCGAGAAGGGCATGGCAAGTGCGGCCAAGCGCGCGGGCCGGGTCGCGGCCGAGGGTGCGGTGTGTTCGTACATTCATATGGGCGGGAAAATCGGCGTGCTGGTGGAGATCAACTGCGAAACCGATTTTGTCGCCAGAGGCGAAAAGTTTCAGGAAATGTGCAAGAACATCTGCCTGCAAATTTGCTCCGCCGCTCCGCGGTGGGTCCGGCGGGAAGACGTGCCCGCGGACGTCATCGAGGCGGAGAAGCAGATTTACATCAAGCAGATGCCGGACAGTGGCAAGCCGGAGAAGATTCTCGAAAAGATCGCTGAGGGCAAGCTTGGCAAGTTCTACGAGGAAAGTTGCCTGCTCGAGCAGCCTTTTGTCAAGGAGCCCAAAACGAAGGTCGGAGACCTGATTAAGGAGCTCAGCGGCCAAGTCGGCGAGAAGATCGATGTGCGGCGTTTTGAGCGCTTCCAATTAGGTGAGGGCATCGAAAAAGTCAAAGTGGATTTTGCGGAGGAAGTCGCCCAGGCGGTCGCCGAAAGCAAAGGAAACTGATTCATTTGTCTAAGCCCGCGTACAAGCGAATCCTGCTGAAGTTGAGCGGGGAGGCTCTCCAGGGAAGCCGGCAAAGTGGTATCGATTTCGATGCGGTGGGGTCGCTTTGTGACGAGCTGAAGCAGGTGCGCGAGCTGGGGGTCGAAGTCGGCCTCGTCGTCGGCGGGGGCAATATCTTCCGCGGCTCTGTCGGATTGAAATCGGGGCTGGATAAACCTACGGGCGATTACATGGGCATGCTGGCGACTATCATTAATGCCCTCGCGCTCCAGAGTGGGCTTGAGGCGCGCGGCGTGGCTTCGCGCGTCCTGACGGCCATTGAGGTTCCGCCCGTCGCTGAGCCTTACATCCGCCGGCGGGCGGTCCGGCATCTGGAGAAGGAGCGTCTCGTCATTTTTGGGGCCGGTACCGGCAATCCGTTTTTCACAACGGATACGGCGGCGGCCCTGCGGGCAAGCGAAATTGGCGCCGAGATGCTCTTCAAGGCGACGAAAGTGGACGGCATCTACGATTGCGACCCGCTTTCCAATGCGGATGCGAAGCGCTATGATGAACTGAGCTACACCGAAGTGCTGTCGCGAAATCTCGGTGTCATGGACGCCACGGCGATTTCTCTGTGCCGGGAAAACCGGCTGCCGATCTTGGTTTTTGATTCGACGAAGCCCGGCAACATCTTGAAGGCTCTGCAAGGCGAGAACATCGGGACTTTAGTCCGGGGAGGGTGACACGGTGGATCACGAAGCCCTAAAGGAAGCGCACGAGAAGATGGACAAAAGCCTCACGGCCTTCCAGAACGAAATCTCCCACATCCGGACGGGCAGGGCGTCAACGGGGCTTGTGGACTCGATTGAGGTCGAGGTCTACGGCCAGAAGATGAAGATCAACGAGCTGGCGACGACGGCCGTTCCGGAGCCGCGCATGATCACGGTTCAGCCGTGGGACAAGAGCAATGCGGCCGCAATCGAGAAGGCCATTCTGAAATCGCCCCTCGAGGTCAACCCGTCCAACGACGGTAACGTGATTCGAGTGCCGCTGCCGGAACTGAGCGAAGAACGGCGCAAAGAATACGTGAAGCTCATCGGGAAATTGGCCGAGGAGGCCCGCGTGTCGGTGCGTAATATCCGGCGCCATGAAGTCGAGGTGATTAAGAAGCAGCAGAAGAAAGGTGATATTCCTGAGGACGATGCACACAAGCTCACCGACGCTATTCAGAAGGTCACGGACGAGTTCGTCGGCAAGATCGACTCGGCGTTCAAGGCCAAAGAATCGGAGATTATGGAAGTATGACCGCACGGTCGCTCTAACGTGGAAGGGGGCTGTCCGCGGTCTTATTTCTCAACGGGGCCGGAGTCGTCTTTGAGCACCTCGAAAAATACGGATGCCTTGGAACCGAAACGGCTGCCTCGTCACGTGGCGGTAATCATGGACGGGAACGGCCGCTGGGCGAAGAAGCACGGCGTGACGCGTTTGCGGGGCCACGAGGCGGGCGCGAAAGCCGTACGCGCCGTTATCGAGGCCTGCCGCGCGATCGGGGGCATCGAGACGCTGACACTATACGCGTTCTCCTCGGAAAATTGGCGCAGGTCAAAGACGGAAGTCTCGGGACTGTTCAGACTGTTGAGCAAGTATATCCGGCTTGAACTTGATAATCTGAACGCCGAAGACATTCGCGTTGTGTTTATCGGCCAAACGAAAGGGTTGCCGAAAAGGGTAATCGCGGACCTCGAGGAGAGCCGCGAACTGACGAAGAACAATCGGTCGATGCAAGTAAATTTTGCGGTGAACTATGGCGCGCGCGCGGAAATCGCCGATGCGTGCCGCGCAGTGGCGGAAGAGGTGAAGGCGGGCCGTCTGCAAACGACGAATATTGATGAGGAGAGCGTGGCGAGGCACCTCTATGACCCGTCCTCTCGCGACCTCGATCTAGTGATCCGCACGGCTGGGGAGATGCGTTTGAGCAATTTCATGTTGTGGCAGGCGTCATACGCAGAGATCGTTGTTACGCGCACGTTGTGGCCCGATTTCCGGAAGCGGCATCTCTACAGCGCCCTGCGCGAGTACCAGGCAAGGACACGCAAATTCGGCGGGCGGCGCGGGCGATGACCGTCGGCGGAAGCGGCCTTTTGACGCGCTGGATCACGGCCCTGGCCGTGCTTTCAGGCGTGCTCGCACTGATTTGGGTCCCGGGGCTTCATTGGGGGCTGACACTCTTTGTGGCGTTTATCGCCGGCGTCGCTCTCTACGAGTACTATGGCCTCGCCTTGAAGACGGGTGCGCAGCCTCAGGTCGTGGGAGGGATTGCCACCGGGGTGGCGGTGGTCCTCAGCGGGTATTTCGGCGAGCCGATGTACACCAACGCGGCCTTGATGGCGGCGATCGTCATTGTGGCCTTCCTGCACGTGACGCACCCGCCTCCCAGCGCCGCCGGTATTGCGTCGTCCGTGTTTGGGACGATCTACGCCGGGTGGTTTCCGGCCCATATCCTTCTGCTTCACGCCATGGAGGGAGAGGGTCCGGGAGTTGTGATGACGCTTCTCGTCGCCGTGGCCTTAACGGACACAGCGGCCTACTTCGTCGGCAAGAATTTCGGTAGCCGCCCGCTGGCGCCTGTCGTCAGCCCGAAGAAGACGTGGGAAGGCGCCATAGGCGGATTCGTGTTCGCCGTGCTCGGGATGGCTGTCCTGTGCGGACTTCGGATGGCGACGGACTGGACGGCGCTGCCGGATTGGTCCCTGCCGCGATATATGCTAAGCGGCGCGGGGGTCTCGGCGGTGGCCCAAGTCGGAGATCTAGTCGCTTCATCGTTTAAGCGTGACGCAGACGTGAAGGACTCCGGCGGGTTGTTTCCGGGACACGGGGGCGCGCTGGACCGTTGCGACGGGTTCCTTTTCGGCGCACCTGTCCTGTACTATATGGCCGTCCTTTGACGCGTGAAGGTCCCGCGCTTAGGCCTTTTTCCTGATTTCTCAACAAGACTAAAGAAGTAACGTGCTATGTATGATGAAGAGACCACTCGATTGAACGGCTTCGCTGAGCGGCTGGACGAACTGCTGAAGTGCCTGAACGTGGAGGCGACGCAGGAAGAGATCGCGAAGATCGAGTCGCAAATGGCCGCGCCCGATTTCTGGAACAATCCCGAAAGCGCGCAAAGTTCGGTGCAGAAGCTCAAAGGGCTGAAGACGACCATAACGGGGCCGGAGAAACTGCGCGCGGAGCTCGAGGACGCACAGGCGCTGGTCGAGCTCGCGCAGGAAGAGGGCGAAGAATCGATGGGCACGGAGATCACGGAGGAACTCGAGGAACTCGAGGAAAAGCTCATCGAAGTCGAGATGAGCAGCCTCCTCGGCGATCCGCGGGACCAAAAGAACGCGATCGTCAACATCCATCCCGGCGCAGGCGGCACGGAGTCGTGCGATTGGGCGTCCATGCTCTACCGCATGATTGTGCGATTTTGCGAGCGGCGCGAATACAAAGTGGACGTGCTGGACTACCAACCCGGGGAAGAAGCGGGGCTGAAAAGCGCGGCCATCGAGGTGTCGGGGCCGATGGCCTACGGTTATCTCAAGTCCGAGGCGGGCGTACACCGGCTCGTGCGCATATCGCCGTTTGACGCACAGGGGCGGCGGCACACATCGTTCGCGGCGGTCGAGGTATTAACCGAGATCGACAAGAACATCGAGATCGAGGTGCGCGAGGAAGACCTCAAGATGGACGTGTTCCGGGCGAGCGGCGCGGGCGGACAACATGTGAACAAGACCAGCTCGGCGGTACGGCTGACACATTCGCCTACGGGCATCGTCGTGTCGTGCCAAATGGAGCGGTCGCAGCATCGCAACCGTGAGCATGCGATAGCGATGCTCAAGGCGAAACTCTACGACATCGAAATGCAAAAGAAAGCTGCCGAACTGGAAGAGCAGCGCGACGGCCAGCAGGAGGTCGCCTGGGGCAGCCAGATCCGAAGTTATGTGATGCACCCCTATCAGATGATCAAAGACCACCGGACGAACGTCGAAGTCGGCAACGTCGAGAAGATCATGGACGGCTATCTCGAACCGTTTATTGAGGGCTATCTGAAATGGAGGCTCGAACAGAAGAGTAATTAGAAGTAGATCGAACCGCCAAGACGCCAAGTTCGCCAAGAACCGAATAGCGCCAACGTCCTCTGCGCTCTCTGCGTACTCCGCGGTCTAAGAAGGAATTAGCCTAAGACAGATGGCCGACGAACTGATACAACATCGAATCGACAAGCTCGAGCGGATTCGTGCGAGGGGCGATAATCCCTACAAGTACGCATTTGAGCGGTCGTGCGCGATTGGTGAGGCGCGGGCTGCGTTCGAGGCCACCGAGAGCGAAGTTGAGGATCCGAGCGCCATCGACCAACAGGTGACGGTGGCAGGGCGACTCATGGCGACACGGGACCAGGGCAAGGTCACCTTCGCAGACCTGCGGGATGAAACGGGGAAGATCCAGCTTTTCATCAAGAAGAACACGGTGGGCGACGAGGCGTACGCGGCGCTCAAGGACCTCGATATCGGAGATTTTATCGGGGTGACGGGCCTGGTGAAGCGGACCCGCATGGGCGAGATCACCGTATTCGCGGAGGGCTATACGATCCTAACGAAGGCGCTGCGCGGGCTGCCCGAGAAGTATCACGGTCTTACGGATGTCGAGACGCGATACCGGCAGCGCTACCTGGACATGATCGCCAATCCGGAGGTCATGGAGACCTTCAAGGACCGCATCAAGGTTGTCGCATCCATGCGGGCCTTTCTGATCGATAAGGGTTTCCTCGAGGTCGAGACACCGATGCTCCAGCCCATCCCCGGCGGTGCGACTGCACGGCCCTTCATCACGCATCACAACACCTACGATCGCGATCTCTATCTGCGTGTGGCCCCTGAGCTGTATCTGAAGCGCCTGATCGTGGGCGGCTTCGAGAAGGTATTCGAAATCAACCGCAATTTCCGGAACGAAGGCGTCGACACGCAGCACAATCCGGAGTTCACGATGATGGAGCTGTACGAGGCCTATCAAGATTATCTCGGGTTGATGGATGAAACCGAGGAGCTGTTCTGCGCGGTCATAGAGGCGGTTGCGGGCGGGCTGACGTTCCCGTATCAGGGCGACACGATCGACGCATCTCGACCGTGGAAACGGCAAACCCTTTTCGACGCGATTCGCGAATACGCGGGCATCGATCTCGAACGGACGCGCGACCGGGGCGAGGCCGCGAAACTGGCGGAAGGCGCAGGAGTCGGCATTCAGCCGGAAATGGGCTACGGCAAGATTGTGGACGAAGTACTGTCCGAGCGCGTGCAGCCCAAGCTTATTCAGCCGACTTTCCTGTATGATTACCCCATCGAGCTGTCGCCGCTGGCGAAAAAGAAGCGGGACAACCCGGCCTTGACCGAACGGTTTCAGGCTTTCATCGGTAGGCTGGAGTTGTGTAATGCGTTTTCCGAGTTGAACGATCCGATCGACCAGCGCGAACGCTTCGAGGCGCAGCTCCGGTTGCGCGAAGGCGGGGACGACGAGGCGCAGGTGCTGGACGAGGACTTTTTAACCGCGCTCGAGGTGGGGATGCCTCCGACGGCAGGGCTGGGGATCGGGATCGACCGGCTCGCGATGCTGTTGACGGATTCGGCGTCGATACGGGAAGTCATTCTGTTTCCACAGTTGAGGACGATTCAGCAAAGTTAGGTGGGGACATGCGATTCGAGACCTTTGTCGCGTTGCGGTACCTGCGGGGGAAACGCAAGAACCGATTCATCAGCCTGATCTCGCTGATTTCCGTCGCGGGGGTTAGCGTCGGCGTGATTGCGCTGATTGTTGTGCTGGGGGTAATGACGGGCTTCCAGATCGCTCTGCGCGATACGATCATCGGGAACCGCGCACATCTCATGATCCTCAATGCCGACGGCTGGACCCTGGAGAATTACCAAGACGCTATCGAAGAAATCGAGGCCGTTGTCCCCGAGATTCAGGCCTCGGGCCCGTTCATGCAGGTGGAGACGCTGCTGCAGAACAGTAGTGGCCGTAGGACCGGCCAGGTCACGACTTACGCTTTCCTGATTGGCGTCGAGCCCGAGCTTGAATCGGAGGTTACGGAGCTCGCGGCGAACTTGACCAAGGAGGACGGTAGAAGCTTCGGTGCGGGCGCACTGCCGGGCAAGAAGGAGGTCGTGCTGGGGTATCAGCTTGCGCATTCGCTGGGCGTGCATATTGGGGACAAGATTTCGGTCTTTACGCCGAGCCACGGGAAAAAGAAGCCGATGCCCTGGGGCGCCAAGCAGGCACAGCAGTTGTTGTTGACGGTGAGTGGAATCTCGCACGCAAAGATGTCCGAATTCGATGCGCTCTTCGGCTGGGTCAACATCCCGACGGCGATGCTCCTGTCCGGCAAGGAAGGGCCGGACGGCATCCATAGCCGGATCGAGGATCCCTTCAAAGCGGAGGAATTCGCGCGCCGGATCGAGCGGAAACTGGGGTATAGCGCGGTCACTTGGCACGAGAACCAGTTGGCCTTCTTCGAGGCGCTGCGCCAGGAGAAATTCATGATGTTCATCATCCTGGTGTTCATCGTGCTGGTGGCGGCCTTCAACATCACGAGCACGCTCATCATGATGGTCATGGAAAAGCAGCGCGATATCGGTATCCTGCGCACCATCGGCGTCAGCAGCACATCGATCCTCCGGCTGTTCATGATAGAGGGGCTCATCATCGGCCTGGCCGGCACGGCCGCTGGCGTCATTCTGGGGATGCTGCTCGCGCGCTACCTCAACCCCATAGCGGAATTCATCGCGCCCATCTTCGGTATCGATCTCTTCAACAGCCAGATCTATTATTTCGACCAAATTCCGGTCGAGGTCGTCCCGAGGGACGTGCTGATCATTACGGTCGCGTCCGTGATTTTAAGTTTCCTGTCGACGCTATATCCCGCGTGGAGCGCCTCGCGGCTCGACCCGGTGGATGCCCTGCGCTATGAGTGACGCTGTGCTGGAATGCCGGCAGGTCGTGAAGACCTTCTACGACGGCCCGCGTGAGTTGAACATTCTTCGGGGCGTGGACCTCACGATCGAGGCGGGAAAGATCCACGTCATTAGCGGGCATTCGGGCGCGGGCAAGAGCACGCTGCTGCACATTATCGGCACGCTCGACCAACCAACGTCGGGCTCGGTCCTCTTTCACGGCACGGATCTCGCCAAAACGCCGGGAGGCGCCATCAACCGGATCCGTAACGAGGAAATCGGCTTCGTGTTCCAGTTCTACCATCTGCTGCCCGAGTTTTCCGCGCTGGAGAACGTGATGATGCCCGGCATCTGCAAGGGCCGGGGCCGGGGCGAATGCCGCCTGCGCGCCGAGGAGCTGCTGACGAAGGTCGGGCTGGCGGAGCGCATGACGCACAAGCCGGGCAAACTGAGCGGCGGCGAGCAGCAGCGCGTCGCCATCGCCCGGGCGCTCTTCAACAAACCCAGCGTCGTCCTCGCCGACGAGCCGACCGGCAATCTCGACGAACACACCGGCGCCGAGATTGTCGATCTCCTCTGGAGCCTCAACGCCTCCGAAAACCTCACCCTCATCCTTGTCTCCCACGAACTCGACCTCGCCCGACGCGCCGACACCTGGTTCCAGCTCCACGACGGCCTCGCGACCAAGCAGTAGTTTCTGTTCAGAACTCTAGGCTATAGTTTTGCGGTTATGCCGCGCGTTAATGTGCATAGGTATTGGCCCTCTTTGCTTTAGCGAATGGGTGTATGTTTGCAGGGGTATGCGAAAACCCTTGCTTCAAGCCCGGATAG
>JASJYE010000360.1 GCA_030123645.1 Candidatus Hydrogenedentota bacterium
ACTGAAGGGAGCGCATCTTGGGCCTAAGCGTCGCGACAGATCTTGTTGTCCGCCCCGCGGCGGATGATGAGGAGTTGCACCTCGCCAACGAGCTGATGGCAAAGTCGAATGTGGGGGACACGGCCGCATCGATGCGCTGGCTCGAGAGCCAAGCGGCGTCCTATCCCGGTCTGCCTCCCGAGCACACGCGCATCGCCGTGCTCGACGGCGAGATTGCCGGCGCGCTGCGTCTGACGACGGAGACGATGCGCATTGGCGAAGCGCGCCTGAAGGTCGGCGGCTTGGGCTGGATGACGACCGCGCCCCGCCACCGCCACCGCGGCGTCTGCACGCAACTTCTGCAAGGCACCCTCAAGTACATGTATGAGCACCGCTGCCATGTATCGATGCTCTTCGGTATTCCGAACTTTTACCGTCGCTTCGGCTACGCGACGACGTTGGCGAGCTACACGATTACGCTGGACGCCGCGGAGGCGGCCTCGTCGCTGAGCGGAGCGTATAAGATTCGCAAGGTGAAGCCGGGGGATATCGCCGCGATTCAAAAGATGCACAACGCGGCGGACTCGAATGTTGCGTGCTCTCTGGTGCGCAGTTCAGCGCATCTAAAGAGGAAGTGGGACCGTTTCAAAACAGCGAAGGTCTTCACGTCGCAACAGGGCAAGGTGCTGGCCTATGCACTCACCGAGCTGGACGAGAGAGCGCTGCTCGTGCATGAAGCCGCGGCCGACGACCCCGCGGCCGCGCTCGATGTCATCGCACATTGCGCCCGGCTTGCCCAGGACAATTACAAGCCGCGCATTCGCTTCTCGATTCCGCCCGAACATCCCTTCGCGCATTTGCTGGCGCGCTACGACTCGATCCACGAGATGCACCTGGCGCGCGACCGCGGCGGCATGCTGGCCTTTGTGGACCTGGGCGAGGCGCTCGAGAGCATGGTGCCGGAGTGGGAGGGGCTCGTGGCGCACAGCGTCGTCGCAGACCGGCACTGCGAGGCGACCCTGCTCGTCGAAGGGACCAGCTACCGCCTTCGCGCGCATCACGGCGCGGTCGACGTCGCCGAATCGGCGGGCAAGAACAAGTTCAGCCTAAGCCGCGCAGACCTGATGAGGCTGCTCACCGGCTACAGCCACTTCGAAGACGTGTTCCAGCAGGAACGGCGCCTGATCGCTGCCGATGCGCGCGCCTTCCTCGCCGCGATCTTCCCCAAACGCAACCCCTACGTACACACCTTCGACCGCTTATAGGGCCAGCGCGGCCTTAGTCGTTGGTGCGCCGGGCAGCCAGGTTTCTTGTACACCTACGCACTCGCCGTTGCGGCCGGTCAGCACCGAGCTAATCTGTGTTTCCCTCGTCTGTCACGCGGGCCACTTCAATCAGCTCGTCGAAGTTGATGGCGCTTCGCTCTTCGTTTTGGGAGAAGGACTCGACTGTGGCAAGGGGCAATGTCAAAACGACATCTCTCACCATTTGACAGGTCGTCGCATCGCAGGCTTGCGCGTTGATGGTCACCAGGGCTTTCTCCCCCTCGAGGCGCTCCACGCGGACCGCGAATATTGCCCGGCGACTGAAGCCCCACGTGTACCATCGGATTACTTCTTGGGAGAGGTCCTCAGGTTTGCTTTGAAACCAGTTGCCAATAATCTTGAGGCCCCCGGCCACTTCGATTCGCGTGGGGAGCTCGGTCTCCGGATGCTCCCTGCCCGAACGTTTCCGTGCTCGCTCGACGTTGTCGAGGGCGTAGGTATGCCAGCCCTTCGCGTGGGCCGCCTCGAGCAGAAGGAAGTCGCCGTCCAGCTTCGCGCGGTAGGTTACTACGGGTTCGGCGCGCCGGCGCACGACCTCCGAATCGCTCCAATCCTGTGCCGCAGCCCCGAGCGTGCAGCTCAGCAGAAGCGCGGGGAGGAGGAGTAACCGTTTCAATATTCTGCCCTCTTCAATTATAGACGGTCGGCCGCGCTGTTAAATCTTCTGCTTGCGAAAGTGCTCACGGTGCGTCCTGACTCGCATGTCCATCTTTTTCCCGTCGCGCAGGAGCTTCACCATGAAGGCGTCCCCGGCCTGGACATTCAGCTTGATATAAATCTCGGCGTTCTGCGTGAAGTCATCCACCTCGACCCCGTTGATACTGTAAATGATGTCGCCCGGCTCGAGCTGATGCAAGTTGTAGACCTGGGCCCCCGTCTCGACATGCACAACCTCGCCCGCAAGGCCGTTTTCCGCGAGTCCCAGCTCCTTTTTCAGTGCGGCGCTGAGCGGGCGGAGGGAGAAATAGGCCTGTGGGTCGACCGTCCAATACCGGTGGTAGAGATCCGTATACCACCACTCCCGCGGAAGCTCGACGCTCAGCTTCTCGATGCGCCCGTCCCTCTGAACCGACAGCTCCACCTGCGCCGCGTCGCGGGGAACTTTGTTATATTCGTGCTGCAGATCGCCAAAGGTTAACACGGGGACCTTGTTCAATGCGACGATGAGATCGCCGGGTTGCATCCCGGCCGCTCCAACGGCGCCCGCCGCCCTCGCGACGACCAGGCCTTGCGGGATGTCGAGATGGATCCCGATCGTCTTGATGTCCGGGTAGACGAACATGTCCCGAAGTTTGTTGAGCGTTCCGTTGAACTCGCGCTCCAGTGACTGGTAATCTGCGATCAGATGGCACTCGACACACCGGCCCATGGAGAGGACTTCCTCATCGATGAGGGGAATGTCCTTCGGGTAAAGCGGTTCCGGCCGGCTTTTCCGCGGAAGTTTGTGTTGCCTGTAGAGCGCGTGCTGCCTCAGTCCCGCCTCCAGCGCGCCTTCGAAGCTCTCCAGGTTAAGGTAAGTGTCCGGCGCCGCAGCGTCGCGTCCGCCATAACGCAAGTAGATCTGCTCATCGGCGTTAATCGCGAAATAATACAGCGCGTTGTGGCGATCGTAATCGAACAGTCCGATATCGACGGTATTCATACTCGTGATACGAACGCGGACGTATTGCGAGAGCAACTTTCCTCTCGGGGAGGAGGGCGGCGTATGCACAACCTGTGCATCAAATACACGGCAGGCTATTCAAGGAACGCAGCGGAAGGACACGAGGAGGGGCCGGCCGGTCTGGCGCGCATAAGCCCGCGCGACCTCGTAATTGTCGAGCCAGGTGATTTCGCTTGCACCGCCCTGGGCCCCTGCACGAAAGCCCAGCATGAGCACGAGGACCAGAATCGTCCTCGCCACTTGAAATTTCAAAGCATCTCTCCTAAAGGGCCGGGTTTTTCCACGCGGCATCCGCGCGGACGCGGACTCCAT
>JASJYE010000051.1 GCA_030123645.1 Candidatus Hydrogenedentota bacterium
GCGAGTGCGGGAACACTAACTATGCCAAAATATGTGCTAGCGTTAATCTTTGGTCTTTGCCTCCTGGTCGGCGCGGTCTCGGGCGCGCAGCTAAAGATCGTCGGCGGCGGGGACGTGACGCTCGAAGATCTCATTCGCGAGAAGACCTACGTCACCTTCGTCCTTAAAAGTGGCGCGCGCCTCACAAATACTCGCATTACAGGCGTCTTTGAGACGACGATCGCGTTCAAGGAGCTGGACAAAGAGCCCTCGGCGTTTACATTGTCGGACATTCAGGAGATCCGGGTGCAGAAGGATCGGCTCCCCCCAAGGAGAGCGTACGCTTTGGGGAGCTCGCTTTCAGAAGATGAACTGATCGTTGTCGAGCGCGCGGCGGAGCGTGCGCTGGAGATCTTCAAGGCATCAAAGGGCAATCAGGGAATTCGCATGGAGGCCGCTCTCGTGCTCGCGGCGAGTACACATGAGAGTAAGTCGGAAGCGCTACGATATCTCCAGGGGCTTGCGGCGGGGAACGACGTGCCGACAGCTATGGCCGCGACGACGTTTTTGTATTTGGCCGGTATCCCGGCGGATCCAGATGTGATCCGAGCGGGCTTCCAGAGCGGTAACCGTCAGGCGCGGGCATCGGCGGCGAGGCTCGCGGGCCTGACGAACAATGAGACCTTCCTGCCGGAAGTGCGAACGATGCTGCGGGACTCGATGGTCGAAATTTTCCCATCTGCGGCGAAAGCGATCGGACGCATGGGCGGACGCTCCGACCTGCCTGAACTTTACGGGGCGCTGCATGCGCTCACAGAGGTGAAGGGCGAGGCGGCGGTGTTCGCGTTGAGCCTGATGGGAGGCGAAGAAGTACATCAGGAAATGCTCGAAATGCTCGATAAGAGCAAGGGGGTCGAGTGGTTTCGCGTGTTGCGGGTACTTTACGCCCTTGACGATGATCGGGCGAAGGAATTGATGAAGACAGAAGCCTTGCTGCAGCCGGCCTACCAGCGCGTTGCGGCACTTCTGCTGGCGGCGGATGAGGTCCGGGAGGGAACGCTGTTTCTCCGAGACTATCTTGAGAAGGCAGAAGATCCGGTTTTGAAGAACCTGAATTTTAAGGCGAAGGTCGCGGAGACGCTTTACATGACGGGCGACATTCATGCGAAAAACCTTCTCCAGGAGTTGGTCAATATCAGACCTAACACGATCTACGCCCGCGGCCGCACGGCCGACGAGAAGTATAAGGCGCGAATCGCGACCGAGATTCAATTGCACGCTGTAAGGCTCATCGGAGATACGGGAGCCCGGGGTCTGCTTTCATTACTGGCCGGGCCGGTGGAAAGCGTCGATCCTTATGTGGCCATCACTGCGTGTACAGCGGCGACGGCGATAGGGAACCCGGAGTTCGGCGCCAGGTTCAAGGACGCGCGGCGTTAGATAGACCGGGGTGGCCATGTGCCAGGCGCTTCATGTCTGTATTTCGGGCTTGGTTCAGGGGGTGGGCTTTCGCTACGCGATGTACCGGCATGCGGGTTCGCTGGGCTTGATGGGATGGGTGCGAAACACGCCGGACGGCCGCGTGGAGGCGCTGGTCGAGGGGGAGCGTGAGGTCTTAGAGAGGATGCTTGAATGGTGCCGGCGGGGGCCTGTGTTGTCTCGGGTGGACAAGGTGGATAGCACGTGGACGCAGGCCACGAAATCATTCGAGGGCTTTGAGATCACGTTCTGAGCGTGGCTCATCCGAAGCCAAAGCCCTGAGGGCACGCTGGTAGTCCTCTGGATAATCGATGTCTTCGAGGATGGCAGGCGTGTCAATTGATACTCCTGTCACCGCCTCGGGGTGGGCGCGCAGGAGCCCGCGCAACCCAGTATCGTCGAAACGATTCATGACTTCGGTGTGAAAACGCATCGGCACCAAAATGGGATGTCCCCGGCGGCCTTCGAAGACGGGGACGAGTAGGCGGTCCGTATTTTTGATGTGCTCCTCTAGGAGACGATCGATCGTTGCGGCGGTTATCGAGGGCTGATCTCCGAGGACTATCAGGGCGGCTTGCCAGGACCCATCTGCTGCCGCCGCCGTGAGACCGGCGCGCACGGAGGTGAGCATGCCCTCGCGGTAGTTGGTGTTGTGCGCGAAAACGACGGTGCGGCCGCGAAGACGGTGCATGACGCGATCCGGCTCGTGACCGGTAACGATTAGGCATGTGCCGGCGCCGCTCTCGAGTACCTGGTCGGTAATGTGCTCGATGATGGTGGATCCCGCGTAGGGCAGAAACAGTTTTTGGGTCCCCATGCGTGTCGACTCGCCCGCGGCGAGAACTACGGCGCCGATCATTTGTAGAGGGCGGCTTCGGCTGGATATGCCGCATGAAGATGGCGGTAAAGATGGGGGGCGGTGAGGAGCTTGGCCGTCGATGATGGCTTTGGAACCGGCCTTTTGGGGGTCGACGCTTGAGAGTACACGACGGTACCGAGTGCGAAAGAGCGCCCTTCGTCCAGCCATTCCAGCGCTTTTCTGTAAATATCCATGGGCTCGGCCCTGATGACTCCCTGTGCACGGACCAATCATGGTAAACCATTTACAAAATGCCATCAAACCAGGCTTGCACGGGCGGTATCTGGGCCAAAATTGGGTTGCATCTGCACCGAAGGAATGATACGCTCCCTCTTATATTCGGGCTGGCGCCAATTAGCCTTATTGGTTATTTCATGACTGTCACTGTGCCGGAACCACCGGTTTGGTGCCGGAACTACCGGTTTGGGTTAGGAGGAGAAGATGTCGACTAAGAATACCAAGCATGAACCATCGGGTATCTCGCGCCGGGGTTTCTTAAAAGGCGTGGGGGCCGGTGCGGTCGCGACCGGGCTTTTGCAGGAAGTGAGTGAAAGCGCCGGGATCGCTGAGGCGGCGACGCCAACGACGTTAGGACCGGGCGAAATCCCGATCAAGTTAAATGTCAATGGGCAAAGCCGCAGCCTAAATGTCGAGCCGCGGGTGACTTTGCTGGACGCGCTGCGCAACCGGCTGGATGTCACGGGGACTAAGAAGGTGTGCGACAGGGGAACTTGTGGGGCGTGCACGGTTCTGCTGGATGGGAAAGTCGTCTACTCGTGTAGCGTTTTGGCCGTTGAAGCGCAGGATAAGAAAATTGTGACGATCGAGGGGCTGGGGACGCCGGACAATTTGAGCGACATGCAGGCGGCCTTTATCGAACATGATGCATCGCAGTGCGGGTTCTGCACGCCGGGGTTCATTGTGGCCACGACGGCCTTCGTCCGGGACAATCCAGGGGCGACGCTGGAGGAAGTCCGGGAAGGATTGGGAGGCAACCTTTGCCGTTGCGGCACCTATGCGGGCATCACCGCGGCAACCTTTGAGCAGGCGCAGAAAGGAGGCGCGTAATGGCTAAGTTAGCATGGCCCGGGCCGGATAGGCGCAAGAACATCGGAGCGCGTATCAGCCGTCTCGATGGCCCTGAGAAGACGACCGGCACTGCGAAGTACTCTTATGACATGAATCGCGAGGGCATGCTCTACGCGAAGCTGTATCAGTCGCCGCATGCGATCGCGAAGGTGACGGCGGTCGATACGAGTGAGGCCGAGGCGATGCCTGGTGTCAAAGGCGTTTACATTGAGAAGGACCGGCGGGGCGAGTTTCCGAATATCACCTATGCCGGCGATATTATTTGCGCGATAGCGGCCACGTCGGAGGAGATAGCCGATGAAGCCCTCACTAAGGTGAAGGTGAGCTATTCGGATATCGGCTCGCCGCAGATGAACGATAATGACCCCTCGCTGATTTCGGGCCGCGACCAATCGAAGGAGCAGGGCGACCCGGATGCGGGGTTTGGGGAAGCGGATGCCGTTAGCGAGGGCACTTATGGTCTGGCGTGTATCACGCACGCCTGTCTGGAGTCCCATGGGCAAATGGCGGAATTTAAGGATGGTGAACTGTATGTGTGGCCATCGACCCAGAATGTGTCCGGGTATGCCGGCGGCCTAGCGCGTGCGGCGGAGTTGAGTGCGGACAAAATCCACGTCGAATGCCAGTATATGGGCGGCGGCTTTGGCTCGAAGTTTGGCGCGGACAAATGGGGCAGCATAAGCACGATTCTATCGAAGCAGACGGCTAAGCCGGTTAAGCTGATGCTCGAACGCGATCAGGAGCACAAGGTGGCCGGACATCGGCCTTCGGCTTTCGGTACAGTCAAGATAGGCGTGAAGAAGGACGGCACGATTACGGCGTGGGACTCGGACATCTGGGGTTCCGGCGGAATGGGGAACTTTCGGATGCCTCCGCTTCCCTACGTCTTCACGGGGCTCCCGAACTACCGCACGTTGGGGCGCGGCATTAAGGTGAACCGCGGGGCGGCGCGCGCATGGCGCGGCCCGAATCATCCTCAGGCGGCGCTGATTACAATGTGCGCGCTGGATGACGCTGCGCACGCCATTGGCATGGACTCGCTGAGTTTCTTCAAGAAGAATCTTCATCTCACGGACCGGCCGGAGGTGTATGCGGAGGAATTGGACAAGGCCGCTGAGATGATCGACTGGAAGGGCAAGTGGCACCCGCGCGGGGAAAATACCGGCGGATCGATGCGCAGCGGTCTCGGCCTGTCGATTCATACCTGGGGCGGCGGCGGCGGTCAATCGGACTGCGCGGTGACGATCAACCCGGACGGCTCAGTTGTGGGCCGCACGGGCACGCAGGACCTCGGAACGGGTACGCGGACGGTACAGGCCATCGTGTTGTCCGATACGCTGGGGCTGCCTGTGGACAAGGTGCGGATAGAGATTGGTAAGAACAGTCTTCCGGCCTCCGGCGCTTCGGGCGGCAGCACCACGGTCGGTGGCGTATCGTCGTCAACGCGCGACGCTGCGACTCAGGCGCTCAATGCGTTGCTTGAGAAGGTCGCGCCGGACTTGGGTGTCGAGGCGGACAAACTCGAAGCTTGGGACGGGCGCATTCAGGAGATCGGGAACCCCTCGAAGGGTATGTCCTGGGAACAGGCCTGCTCGCTCTTGGGCGGGATGGCCATCACGAAACAGGGCAGCAAAGATACTTCGGACGGCACCATACTGACGGTGAGCGGCGTCGGCGGCGTTGGCATAGCTGACGTGACCGTGGACATTGAGACGGGCATGGTCACGATAAACGAATATGCGGCCGTCCAGGATTGCGGACTGATCATCGACGAGAAGACCTGCGAAAGTCAGTTGTACGGCGGCACGATTATGGGCATCACCTACGCGCTGTATGAGGAAACGGTGTACGATCCGGCGACGGGTGCGATGCTGAATCCGGACTTCGAGTTCTATAAAATCGCGGGATTGGCAGACGTCGGCAAGATCAAGGTCCATCTCATGCGCGGCCCGAAGTATGAAGACCGCGGGGTCGTCGGTATTGGAGAACCGGCGGTGATATCTCAAGGCGCGGCCATTGCGAACGCGGTGGCAAACGCAATTGGCGTGCGGGTGCCGGAGCTTCCGCTAACGCCTGACCGCGTGCTCGACGCTATCAGCAAGGGAGGAGTAGCATGAACGCTTTTGAATATGCCAGTCCCACCTCGGTGGATGACGCCGTTTCGTTGCTCTCGGATTCTTGGGGCGAGACGGAGGTGCTTGCGGGCGGTACCGATCTTCTCACTTTGCTGAAACAAGGGCTGACGGCGCCGCGTCTTGTGGTGAGCCTGTCGAATGTAAAGCAACTAAGTGGGATCTCGAAGAAGGGCGGCAGTTTGGAGATCGGGGCGACGACGACGCTCTCGGAACTGGTGGCGAATGCCGATGTCCAGGAGCATTTCCCTGCTCTGGTCACAGCGGCGAACAACATCGGCAGTACGCAAATACTCAATGCGGGCACGGTGGGCGGCGACCTGTTGCAGCGCCCGCGATGCTGGTATTTCCGTAACGGCTTCGGCCTTTTCGGCACGCACGATGGCGAGCCGCTCGTTCCCACGGGTGACAACCGCTACCACGCCATATTTGGCAATTCGGGTGCGGCGAAGTTCGTCAATGCTTCGAGCCTTGCGCCTGGTTTGATTGCGCTTGGCGCGACGCTGTCCGTCCAAGGGCCGGGTGGTGCGCGGGAGGTCAAGGCCTCAGAGTTCTACAGCACGCCCAAGAGTGAAAATGACCGCGAATATACGTTGAAGCCCAACGAGGTGCTTACCGGCGTTTCAATTCCGATGCAGGGCCTTCGCAATGGCACCTATGAGGTCCGCCAGCGCCGAGGGCTGGACTGGCCCATGGTGGCGGCATCGGTCGCCTTCGAGCACGGCGGCGGGACGGTGAGTGACGCCAGGATTGTGCTGGGCCATGTCGCGCCGGTGCCATGGTTCGCGGAGAAGGCCTCGAAAGAACTCGGCGGAAAGCAGCCGAACGATGCCGCCTTAAAATCGGCGTCGGAAGCCGCCGTGGCGGATGCGACGCCCCTGAGCCGAAACGGCTATAAGGTTCAGCAGCTGAGGGTGGCCGTTCGCCGTGCGATTGAGGCGGCGCTTGCGTAGGAATCGTAGAGCGGGCTGCGGAAGCTAGTCATCAGCACAAACTAAATACACTCAACAGGTTACGGAGAATATGGCGATGGCGACCAAGAAGGGACAGCTGGGTACCCGGCTATGCAGGCATATCCGCTCGAAGGAGAGTTTTTACTCGACAACTCCCCTTGTTGAGGACGAATTTCATAGCGGTATCTACTGGTGCAACCAGACGGGCGACGGGGTCGGCGTAGATGGGGGCTGTGCCGCCGCTGAGGAATGTACCCCCGACCGTGAATGTTATGAAGGGTAATGTAACGGATTGACGCGAAGCGACATCGCGGGGAGGTTTTCATGAAACAGGGAATGCATGTAATCGGCACCGCCGTCTGTGTGCTGATGGCGGTGGCGGCATTTGCCGGCACGCCGGGGGATGCCACGATTGAGGGCAAGTATCTGGAGGTTCGTTCTTGTGACGTGTATACCGGGGCCTGCACTGCCAGTAGTGAGGTAGGTCTGACGGGCAGGGAGGCGGTCCTCGCGTGGGACATCACGAAGGGTTCGCACCAGGGCGTCAACCTGGCCGGCTTGAAGGTGGTGGCGATCGTGCGGGCAAGCGCCACGCTTGGCCCCACCAGCGGATCGGTTTATCCGGCGAAGTCGGTCGTGGTGGTCGATGAGAAAGCAAACGCCGCGCAGCGCGAAGCGTTGCTGGCCTTTGCGAAGGAGATGGCGGGCCGTCTGCTCGATGACGTGATCTACGTTGAGGCGGCGCCGATAGCGATGGCGATTCATCAGCCGGAGCAGGGCTATGCGAGGCTGACTGCCGGCGATAAGGTGGCGATCGAGACGCGTAGCCTCTCCGAGAGCGACAGTCACTGCGGAAACGAGGTGATCTATTATGGTCCGCTAACGCGGGTCTATAATGCGACGGCCGCCCACACAGAGTTAGACCGCTTCAGCGGGGCTGGGCTCGGCCTAACGTGGAGTAATAGCGGCGGGCGGAGTGCCTGGTTGGCGACCTTCTCCAATTAGCCGGTTGTACAGTAGAGTGCGCGAACCGGAAGCTCTGACTGGGCTTCCGTTTTTTTTGTTGACTGAGTGAGCTGTGAATTCGAAGCTGTGCCGTTTGCGGCCTACTCTTAAGATTGGCGTGGCTTCCTCGAGGACGTAAATATACGGACCTCGAATTCGTCTTTATTGTGTGGGCAGGCCCTTGTTCTGTGTCTTGCAAGGCGCCGTGGCCGTGGAGCAGGTAGGAGTCCCGGAAACAATGCGCAGGACCCTCATAATAGTTTGTGTGTCCCTGGCGGCCGCGCCATGGTGGTACGGCCGAAGTTACGCGGACGGCGATTTTGCGTTAAAGGTCGAGGATAAACCGCCGCCGGAAGTTATCACCGCGGACGTGCGGGAAAAGATCGCGCCGAAGGCGTATCAGGTATCCGGGGCGGACGGCCTGTTCTTCGAGTTCTGGTTTGTGCCGGAGTTGACCTTGAGCGAGATTGGCGAGACGACTAAGAAGACCTTGGACAACGTGGTGGAGATTTCTCTTCTGGGGGCGATGATTGTTCACCAAGAGGACCACCACGATTTCCGGGACGACCCCATCGACCCGGGCACGTACGTGCTGCGCATGGCGCTTCAGCCTCAGGATGGCGACCACCTGGGAACGTCTCCCTTCGATACCTATGCGATCCTCGTGCCCTATGACACGGACGACGAATTGAAGGAATACGCGGATCACGATTTCATGGTGGAGCTGGCCAGCGAGGACACGGTGGCCGAGCATCCGGCCATCCTCGCGTTGCAACCGATGAACAGCGGCGAAGGAGAATTCCCGCGGCTGCACGCGGACGAGGAAGAGGAATGGTATTCCTTCTGCATGAAATTCCCGGCGAAGGCCGGCGCTGATTCCACGTTGCTGCCCATTCTTGTCGTGTTCGATGGAATTGGCGATATCGAGTAAGGGCGTTGCCGCGCCGAATGTCCGCTTCGCTCGGCGGCCACGGCGGGTATAATGGCCTGCGGGCGAAGGTCGTGCGGCCTACGGGTGAAGGCATCGGTTATCTTCGGACCTTCGGGCGGCCGTGTGCGGTGGTATTGAGCGCAATCATTCTTTTAATTGGCTACATCATTGCCGCTTTCGATGAAGAAAAGCGCGCGCTTCATCACCGGATCTGCGATACGCGGGCCGTGTGCGCGAGCTAAGGCAGTCACTCAGGCTTTCACTCAGGCGCCCCCCGCTAAAGCGCCTTAAGTTTAGATGGATACGTTTTGCGCGTTGCGGTACGAGGCCGGCAAGGAAAAGGAAGTCATGGGTGGCACCGTCAAGCACCGCTTGGGGGTGTATGGTGCTGACTTCGAATGCACCCCCAAACGAGTTTGGCGGTGGCACCCGTGCAGTAGCAGCAAACGGACCGGTATAAACTTACAGTGCTCTAGCAACGATTGCGGGGCATGTGTTCAATGTTGCGCGGCGTCTGCGTCACACCCTTCAATGATGGCTGCGATTCTCTCAGAGGAAATGTGACCGGGGTCGCCCTCCTTTAGGCCTGCCGCCCAAGGAGAGATGTACTTTCCTTCCTTTAATCGCTGTACTCGCGTGTCTTCCGTGAGGACAGCAAGATCCGCCGCTAGGATGCCTTGCGTAGTGTGCCACTCCTCATCCGACTGCATGCCTGAGAGCGCCCCTTCTTCGAATAGCCGCCGCACTGAGGCTTCCTGGACCTTGAGGATTCGTGCCACGTCCGATTGGTTCAACGTGTCCCCCATCGCCTATATCCCCCTTTCACTGTCGCGGACCTATTCTACCCTATTGCGTTCCCGGGGCGATATAGGGGGCAAGGGGCAGCCCGGCTTCCTGCAGCTTCTTCCGCACGTCCTTGAGCAACTTGCCCGAAGCGGTCTGGCGAAAGAACCACGATTCCGCCGCGCGGGCGCCGGGAACGTGCTCCGACAGTGCGGCGGCGGCCTCTTCGTAATAGCTCATGATGTCTTTGCTCGCTTCGAGCAAATTGTTGTCGGGAATGCCTGCTTCGGTCCATTCAGTGCCGTCGAGAATCTTCACGAAGGACGCAACAAGGTCCGGCACGCCGTCCGCCTCGGCGAGTCGTCCGACGTTGGTGCGGCCATACTCGGCGAGCGCGCGGTTGTAGGCAGGCCGAAGCGCCTTCGCCTCGTCCACGGCCTCGGGCAAGGAGGTGTCGACTCGCGGGGGCACGGGACACGAAAGCGGCGCGTCGCTTTCGTCCGTGATTTCCTCGGGAAAATCGACAAGCACGGGACCTTGGGATTCGTCTAAAAGGGCAAAGGCCGCGTCGAGTACGCGGCGCTGAAACGCCGGGTCGCATGGCTTGCCCAGCGGACGGCCCATCGGAAACTCGCAATGGAGTGCGCGGGGTATCTTGGAGCGCTCTGCGAAGGGCCGCACATTGGAAAGCGCCACCGTGGCGAGTCCCTCGGCTTCGAAGACATGGGCGAGCACACCGACGGTGCGCGTGCAAAGAGGTCAGATGGGCGTCAGCAGGACCACGTCGGCGCCGTCCTCTTTCAGAAGCTTCGCCACGGCGGGCGCCGTGTCCTTGCGGATGGTCGTCATGTTCCCGTCCTGAGCGCCCATAAAGGTAACGTGGCGCGGGGCGACGCGGCCAATCACGCCTTCTTCAGCCATTTCCTTGAGGCGATCGACGGGGAATACGACGTTGATATCGGCGACGAAACCTGAACGGTCGAAATTGGGGCTGAGATGGCCGAGCTGAATATCCTCTGCATCGGTGTCAAATACACGGTAATTCGGATCGCGCGGGGTCCAGCCCGCGTCACCCTTCTGGCGCAGGCCGGCCGTCGTGACGATGGCCACGGTCGCTTCGCTCAGCTTCGGGGGGGTAACGAAGGCTGGGTCCTCGAAGTCCGGGACCGGCATGTCGCCAACATTTGCGCGTATGATTTCGTCTGCCATGTGTGCATCCTCTTGTTGGAAAAGTAGTGTTGGTGCCGGAGGTGGGACTCGAACCCACACGGTGTTGCCACCACTGGATTTTGAGTCCGAAGATTAAGCATCGGCCACAATACTCTTCAGCACTCCACAACACAAACACCGGACGATTCGGTGAACGGTAGTGCTGCCGAGTGCGGTGACATGCGGTGAATCGTTGAGTGAGTTGTGCCACCAGTGTGCCATGAAGCTACGATGTCATGATTGCACTCCCCCCGAAATCAGCAACCCATGACGAAGCACGACAGCCTGCCCTGGGTTTAAGCTCGAAACTCGGCTGTCCGTCCAGTGGTAGCGCACTCGCGCCTTTGTATCACATAACCCGTGGCCCGTGCCCGCCAGCCTTTGCCCCGCCGCCAGGCCCAGCCACGCCACCCAGAAAGCACAACGAAGGGGGTCAAAGGCCGGAAAAACGCTCGGAAAACAATAATTAAGTATTGTGTCCCCAGAATTTGTGCAGAATTTGTCCAGAATTTATGTGCGTAGAATGAAATCTGCACCCTTTGATATTACATGGTGGGCGCAATTGGTT
>JASJYE010000361.1 GCA_030123645.1 Candidatus Hydrogenedentota bacterium
AAAAAGGTGCTGCTGCGGCTTTCGGACGCTGAAACGGTCGAGGCAGTCTATATTCCGTCACGGGACCGTGTGACGCTTTGCCTCTCGACGCAAGTGGGCTGCGCGCTGAAGTGCTCGTTCTGTGCGACGGGGCAGTCGGGTTATGCGCGCGACCTTGGCCCCGGCGAGATTGTCGAGCAAGCCTTGTATCTCCTGGCCGGTGAAGACTTGGGGGGCCGTTCGCCGAACATCGTCTACATGGGGATGGGGGAGCCGTTTCGCAATTACGAGGCGACCGTTAAGAGCGTTCGCCTGCTGATGCACGAAGGCGGCTTAGGCATCGGGGCGCGGCGCATCACTGTGTCGACAGTGGGCGAGGTCGAGGGCATTCGCCGCTTTGCTGAGGAGGATTGGCAGGTGCGGTTGAGCGTGTCGCTGCATGCAGCGAATGACAGGCTGCGCTCAGAATTGGTGCCGCTGAATAGACGCTACAACCTGAAGCGTCTTATGGCGGCCGTCGAGTACTACTCGGAACGCTGCGGCAGGCAGGTGACTTTTGAGTGGACGTTAATCGAAGGGGTCAACGATTCCTTAAGCGATGCTGAGGAGCTCGTGGGGCTGGTCGGCGGGCTAAAATCATTCGTGAACCTCATTCCCTTCAATCTTGTACGGGGAATCGCCTACCGCCCGCCGGGCCGGCGCGATTGCGAGAGGTTTCGAGACCAGCTCATCTCGCGCGGCCTAAAGGCGACGCTGAGGCAGGAGCGAGGGCAGGATATCGACGCGGCTTGCGGCCAGCTACGCAGGCAGTCTATGTCCTGAGTCCTCGAGCATCTTAAACAGTACCGTGTCCATTTTCTGCCATTGCGCCTTCGGCTGTCCGCGTTACAATCGCTCGCCTTATTGGGGTGCCTTGGTTGTAGCTCCGCTACTACCACACCCCCAAACGAGTTTGGCGCCGGAACGTCCGGTCTCGTATTGGCACCCGCGACGAGGTCAGAGTGGACACAGTTTTTGTTGAAATGCTCTAAGCACGGGGGCAGCAGTCATTCGTCCTATCGGCCGTCGGATCCCGCGCGGTTCGCTTCGAGGCCCTTGATGAGTTGATAGATCACCCGAGTTCGGGGCAAAGGTAGCGACGCCGATTGGGCTCGCCGCATGATTTCGCCGCTGATGGCTTCGATCTCGGTCGTACGGCCGGCCCGAATGTCCTGCAGCATAGACGAGATATTGGTGGCCGTCTCCCGGCACACCTGCTCGGCCTGCTCGATGAGGCTATGGTCAAAGCGATACCCCTCCATGGAAGCTACCTTGGCTGCTTCAACCACCAGGTCGCGCATGAGCATCCGCGTCTGGGAATCTTTCACGAGTTGTCCGTTGGGCACGTCCAGGAGCGCGGAGATTGTGTTGATGGCCGCGCTGAGGACGACCTTCTCCCAGATGGCCTGAGCCGGTGCTTCCGTAATCTCAACATTGAACCCGGCCCCGCTCAAGGCTGTCTGCGCGATCTCCGTCGAGCAGCTGGTCCAGGCGCCGAGTACTGTGCGTCCCGAGGCTGCGTGGCGGACGCGGCCTTCTTCAAGCAATGTGGAAGCTTCCGAAGTCGTTCCCGCGAGTACGGAGGCGCTCCCGACGAGGCCGCACAGAGTTTCGACGTTTCCGAGTCCGTTCTGGAGAGTCAGTACGGCCGTTCCGGGCAACAGCTTGATCCCCTGCGTCGCGTGGGCCTTTGTAAGAAGGATAATGAGGTCTTGCTTGGTCGGGACCGATATCGTCACCGTCGGCGTGGCCGTCAAAGTAGCCGAATCGCTCTCGACGGTGATGCCGGTCTTGGCAAGCCGTCGCGCCCGGTCTTCCTTATGATCGACCAGCGTGGTGTGCACACCGCTATCGCTAAGCCGCGCGGCAAAGAGACACCCCATGGCTCCGGGACCGACAACTGTGACCTTCACGGCGCTATACCTCGTAGGGCATGGACAGCGGGATCACGGGTAGCACTGCGACATTCTGGATTTCGGCGGTACGCACCTGAGGCCTTCTACTGCAGCGTCGTCACGAAGCAGTCGGAAAACCCAAAGTTAAGCTTGAGATCGTCCCGGACTTTCTTGGCGGTCGGCAGATCCGCGTAGGATCCCACAACGACCGTGACGAGCCGGCCGCTGCTGGAGAGCATGAGATCGGCCTTATAGGCTGAGCGGGCCCCAACGTCGCGCTTTACAACCTCGGCACGCCGGCGCGTCTCAAATGCGCCCACCTGAACGCCGTAGCGCGTCCGCACAATTGGCGTGGCCTGGGGCTGCACAGGTTTAGTAATTGGCTGCGAGGTCGCATCAGCGGTGACTGACTGGGCCAGCTTTTCGGGTTCAGGATCTAGCCGGGCCGGCTTGTCCGCTTCCGTCTTCGGCCTTGCTTCGGCCGGCTCCGCTTTCGCTGAAGTGACTGCGGAATCCTTTGGTTTCGAGGCGCGCTTGCCGCCGGCAGCCTGCACATTTCCGGTGCTTCGAGGAGTGCGCAATTCTGGAGGCGGGGCCCTTCGAGTCTGCGTGGCGGTCCTCACCAGGGAAGCCGTCTGATCGCCGGAGGAAGGCAGGGGCGCCACTTCTTCAATTGGATAGGATTGGAGAGCGACATCGGGATCGAGCGACGGGTCGAACTTCCCGACGACGACGCCCATGAGAAAACACGCCAGGCCAAACATCAGGAGGATGGACATGCCAATGACCAACTGCCCATTGGAGAACTCGGCCCTGTAGCGATCGTGGTCGCCTCTGGTTTTAGACTTGCGCGTACTCATCTTTGCTCTGGCCATCTTCTAGGCCTTCCTCTGGTTCAGTACCTTCGATCTCGCCCAGTCGATGCAGAAGCAGCCTTCGGCCTACTTCCAGTTCTGCATGAGTCAGGCAAGGATCTTTGACCTCGACAAGGCGGTTTCCGATACGGTCGGTGAACAAAGCGACGACGGCTTCCGTATCCGGGTCCTGGGTTTCCTTGATTAAACGGAAGACTTTCTGCCGTCGAAGAAGCTGTGCGGCAAGAAATGCCATGGCCATTTCCGGCCGCTCCGTCGCATCAACTGCTTCGTAGAACAGTTGCCGTAGCGGCGAGACAAACTCCGGCGACGTCTGTTCGGCAACGTCCGGGTCGTAGAAATTGGCTTTCCATATAGAATAGGCTTGCGGCGCAGTTAGGTCGCTCCAGCACGCTTTGCAATAGTCGCTCCGGGCGAGGCCCTCGTCGTCCGGGCGCAGCATGGAGGTGAAGGGTTCTTCGTGCTCGAATT
>JASJYE010000052.1 GCA_030123645.1 Candidatus Hydrogenedentota bacterium
CTAGCTGCCCAAATCCAATTTTCATCTAAGCAGGCAAGACCCGCTTCGTGGTCACGGGCACCGCCATCGCCGATACGGGGTCTAGCGCGGCGGCATGCGCTTACGAACGGGCCACTCCTTCCATTGCTCATTTCTATTCATTCTACTGGGCCAAGGCAATTGAGTGAGCTGATTCTCTCCCAGGCACAGCGCAGAAAAACCTAAGGCACTGATATCGATTATTACACTTTCTTCACTGATCTTTTGCGCGGCGGCCACTGCGTGCTACAATCCGGCTTCGCCCCGTCCCCATAATTTGGAAATTCAATATGCCTATATTCCTGGATCTGGTCTATGTTGCCATGTCTGTCGGAGTATTGTGGATATCGGCCAACTGGTTTGTGGACGGCGCCGTGGGGCTGGCTGCAAAGCTGCACGTGCCGGAAATGCTCGTGGGCATCGTCCTGGTCAGCGTCGCCACCACGTCGCCGGAACTGATGACTTCGCTCTTGGCCTCGATCCGAGGCATGCCGGAAGTGGCCTTAGGCAACGCCATCGGCTCGGTCATTGCCGACGATACGCTTGCGCTGGGGCTTGCGGGATTGATTGCCACCACCCCGCTCGTCGCGAACCCCCGTATACTTCGCACGAGCGCCGTCGTCCTGGTAGTGGTCGCGATCCTTTGTTTCGCCATGACCTTCGATGGCGTGTTGGAACGCTGGCAGGGCGCGATCCTGGTGAGTTGCTTTCTGGGCTACTCGGCCTTTTCTTACTGGGACGAATTGCGCCAGAAGCGTAAGGGCGGCGCTGCACTGGACCACGGCGTCGAAGACCACGAAGCTATCATGCACGCGTCGCTTGGGAAAATCTTCCTGCTATTCGCCGCAGGCTTTATCGGTGTCCTCTTGGGTAGCCACTTGCTGTTGCACGGCGCCATGGGCATCGCGGAGTTCCTGGAGATTCCCAATGTCATCATGGGCCTCACTGTTATTGCGCTCGGCACCTCCACGCCAGAGATCGCCACCTGTGTCATCGCCGCACGAAAAGGCAAGAGCGGGCTGGCCATTGGGAACATAATTGGGGCTGACATCCTAAATATATGCCTGGTGGCCGGTCTGTCAGCGATCGCCAATCCTTTGAGCGCCGCGAAAAAAGAAATCTTTTTCATGTTTCCCGCCATGCTCATCATCGTGTTCACCATGCTCACCATGCTCCGCTTCGGCTACAACCTTACGCGCCGAAACGGCATTATCTTGATCTCCCTGTACCTTGTCTACATTGTCGTGATGTATTCGACCAGCGGTAGCGGGGGGGCACCCGCAACACCGTAGCTCTAAGCTACTGACGTCTTCCCAAGGTTGTTTCCCTTCTCTGGATGGGGCTATGGTAACTCCTTCCATGGCCTCGTGCCTATTCCCGAGCGAGCGCCATGACCGGGATACAGATGCGAGGGCGACATGGCGGGCAAGCATGAACCATCGAGGCGCTCGTTCCTGAAGGTGGGCGCGATCACGGCGGGAACCGCGGCGCTCAGCGCGAAGAGCCACGCTCGTGTAATGGGCGCGAACGATCGGCTCAACGCGGGTATTATCGGTTGCGGGAGCATCGCGACGGGACACTTACGGGCGCTCTTCGCTCTTATGGAGGAAGACAATACCGCCGTGAAGCGGGTGTGCGATGTGTTTGGGAAGCGGGCCGCGGATTTCTCCGATCAGATCAAGGAAGCGGGCGGCGATGCGAGTCCCACAGGCGATTACCGGGACGTGCTGGACGACCCGGATGTGGACTATGTGCTCATCGCGACGCCTGAACATTCGCATCACTATCTGACGATGGCGGCGCTCAAGGCGGGCAAGCATGTGTATTGCGAGAAACCGCTTTGTTACGACATCCGAGAGGCCAAGGAGGTCGTACGAGAGGCAGCGCGGACGGGGCTTAAGCTTCAGGTTGGCGTCCAGGGCATGTCGGATGACAGTTACTCGAGCGCGCACGAAGCGATTTTGGCGGGGAAAATCGGGCAGGTGGTCGAGGCACAGATCGATTACGTCCGCAACTACGACCTCGAACGCGGCCCATGGCGGCAAGGCACCATCCCGAGCAACGAGAAACCCGGGGACTTGGACTGGGACGCTTGGCTAAGGCCGCGCGCGAAGCGTCCTTGGGACCCCCGCCATTATTTCGAATGGCGTTGTTACCGCGACTACTCGGGCGGAATCGCAACGGACCTGTTCGTGCATCGAATCACGCGCATCATCCGGGCGTGCGGGCTGACGTTTCCGGTCCGCGCGGCGGGAATGGGCGGCATTTATACATGGGACGACGGCCGCGATGTGGCGGACAGCATGGAGGTGCTGCTTGAATATCCTGCCGTCGAGGGCGTCACGGGCGGCATGACTGTCCATCTCCTGGGAACGATGGCCAACAAGAACCGGAACCCGCATTGCGTTCGCGGAAAGGACGCGACGCTGGTTTTTACTCGGGGGGGATGGGATATCGTTTCTGAGGAGAACGGCGAAGTCATCGAGTCGCATGTGAAAGCCGGCGGTGAGGACCTGAGGCTGCATCACATGAACCATCATGAGGCCATCCGTAGCGGAGCGGATTTGAATTGCCCGCCGGAACTGGGACTCTACGGCGTGGTTGCCTCACGGATGGGCAATTTGTCGATGTACCAAGGGAAGATGGTGGCTTGGGACGTTAAAAGGCAGCACGTAGTGGCTTCGTAGGAAAGCTTTCGCCCGATCAGGACGCAGGTTCTTTTCTAGTGAGAAACTGCATGGTTCGCATGGCGTTTTTCAGCAGTCTCACCGCTTTGTCGTGATTCGTTTTCTTAGCGACGGCAAGGGGAGTCTCGCCTTTGGCGTTCCAAGTGGTCGGATCGGCGCCATTTGCAAGAAGACTCTCCACACAAGGCGCGCATCCCTTGGCCGCCGCGAGATGCAATGCAGTATTTCCACGGGCTCCCTGAACTTCAGGGTTATAGCCGTGTTCGAGGAGCAGTTCTACGATCTGCGCGTTGCCGTTGCGCGCGGCCACATGCAAGGGCCCGCCGCGGCGTTTGCCCTCACGGGTACTCGCGCAGTTGTGCTCAAGAAGCAGGGCGACGAGTTCCGTGTCGCCACGGGCGACACAAAAGTCGAGTGGGGATCCGTTGGAATACTTCCATACGGCAAGATCGGCGCCCTGGTCGAGTAGGAACCTGGCCACGTCGGGGCGGCGTTCCTCGATGGCCATTTGGAGCGCGCTTTTACCGTCCAAATCCAGACTGTTCAAGCTTGAAGAGTCGGCCTCGTACATTCGTCTTAGGTCGTCCACTGCGCCTATTCTTGCGGCGTGCGCGATCATGTATACCGGGGCCTCGGGCGGTCCTTGGATGGCCGGATCCGCCCCTTGCTCGATCAGCATGCCGGCAATCTTCCCCAGCACTTCGAGGTTGTCCGACATCACGGGCAGCGAGTCCACAGTCCTGGCTATTCGATGTAGCGGCGTCCAGCCTTCGTCATCTTTAAGGTTCGTATCGGCGCCGTGCTCGAGCAAAAGCTCAAGCAGTTTCGCGTCGGGCAAGTCTTCAAGTTTGAGATCGGATCGGGATCCATCGATTCGGTCCAAGATCTTCCCCAGGGTCTGGTGAAGCCTCGTTTGACCGTCTGCGCCGATAATGTCCGGGTCGGCACCGTGCTCGACGAGCAGTGTCATCGCCCTGCGGTTCCCGTTCTGCGCGGCTATCAGAATCGGCGGTGTTCCATTCAGATCCATTGCATTCGGATCTTCGCCGTGCTCGAGGAGGAGCTTGAGCGTGAACACGTTGGCATGTGATGCGGCGGCATGCAGGACACCTCGTCCGGATGTCCGTTCGCGGATATCGCTCGTCGCGCCCAGGCCGAGTAAGGTTCGCGTCGCGTCTATATTCCCCATCCGGGCGGCGTACATCAGTGCCGTGGCGCCGTCGTTGTCGGTGCCGTCTATGTCTACCTTGTATGTATTCACCAGAAGCGGGGCTAGGGTCGACATTTCAGCCTCGACGGCCAGGTGAAGGGGCCATGCTCCGCGCTTGTCCCTGTAATCGAGAGCGCCTGCTTCGGATATGAAGCGTTTTGCGAGTTTCGTGTTCCCGCTTTCAATGGCTTGGTGCAGCAAGAATCCGACCATATCGTCGATGGTTGTGGTGGACACTTCGTACACACCGACGGCCTCGGCGCGGGCGTAACGAACCGCAGAAAGATTCACGGCCAGGAGCGCCAACACGATCGCGAAACTTGCCACGTTTGTCCGGATGGCTACCGATCTTTTGCGAACGGCGTACAGATAAAGACCCGAAAGAGATACGCCGGCGAGGATGCCTGAGAGAAGCCCAATCAGGCGCGTGAGGTCTCTGCCGTGTGACAATAGAGACAGAAGCTGGTGGAGTCCGCGCTTGGTGCCTGCGTCCCGCATCACCTCTGATACGCGCTCGGGAACGGCCTCTACGGCTTTCTTTTCCACTTCTGCGGCAGCCGCGTCCAGCTCTCGCTGATATTCAGCCAAATATCGCGCTTTTGTGAAGGTGGGTTCAGTCTGAGAACTGAACAGACGAGGCATAGCCACGAAGAAAATGGCCGGAATCAGCAGTACGATGCAGAGGGCATGCGAATAGTGTGAAAATTTGTAAACTTTTGTGTCGAGGGCGTGAGGCTCGTCGACCTTTAGTTTGAGTTTCTCACCGGGGCGCACATCGCCTCTCGCTTTGGCGCGCCCCCATGCCCGGACGGCTTTCTTGCAATGCGGACAAGGCCCATCTTCGGGATATTTGTCGCGATCAAGGACATGATCGCAGTCCGAGCACCGATAGTAGCGCTTTCCCCCCATGGAGACGCTTCCCCCTCAATTCAATACAACTCTTCGTACTTATATCGTATCACAAAAATCCTTGACAAAGGGGGAGTGAGCTGATTTTTCTGCGCATGCCGATGGAAAACTTGTTTCAGCTATCACCGATAGCCGAAAAGTTAGGCGAAGTGAGGAAATAAAACTTTATTGATAATCAGTTCTTATTATTGGCATGGCGCCGCGAGAAATGATGCGCTTGGAAATGTCGCCACGCAAGCAAGATTGGGTCACCGGGGCAGCCCTAAAGAAACAATTCGCTGGGCAGATAAGATCAGATTTTTTCGGCGAACATGATGCTAGCGTTCGCCACTGGCCGTTTCACTGCTAGGAGAGGTTTCTCAAGTCTTCGCCCGGCACATCCACAGCGTTGCGTGTATCGCGCTGATGACACTTGCCATGTGCGTGCCGGTGCGTTTGCACCGGTCGAAAGAGATTGGCTCCTCCTCGATGGAGCCGTGGGCACCTCCTTCGGCTGAATTTGAAGCCCAAGATTCCGACCCTCTCCCCTCCTTTCTTAGCCGGTCCTGACCTGGTATGATTCGGGCGTGGGCAGGGGTACGCCGCGCAGTAGGCGGCGCAAGCACAAGGAAGTCATGACCATGGGCGATTCGATTGCATCCAACAAAAATATTCGACCGATTGTTGTGAGAATTTTAGGGCTTAGCGCAACGACGTTTTTCTTCCTGCTCTGGCTGCTGTTTTTTCGCGTTGCTCCGGAGCCGGATCCGGGGGCGCTTTCGTTCCTTCCGGCGACGAACGCTCTCCTGAACGGGTTCGCGGCGACCTGCATCATCTGCGGTTTCATCGCCATCAAGAGCGGCAGACGGCGCCTTCATATGACGCTCATGATCACGGCGGTGTGCCTTTCGGTCGTCTTTCTCGTCAGCTACATCACGTACCACTCGATTCACGGGAATACGGACTTCGTGACCGAAGGCTGGCTTTGGTACGTATACTATGGCGTGCTGATCTCGCACATCTCCTGCACGGTGTTCGCGCTGCCGCTCATTATGTCCGCCGTGTTCTTCGCGGCGACAAAGCGATTCGACCTTCATAAAAAGGTGGTGAAGTACACGCTTCCATTGTGGCTCTACGTTTCGATCACGGGGGTCGCCATCTACTTCCTGCTAAAGGCGAACTCCTGAACGACGAGAAGCGTCCGAGCTTCCGGCCTACACGATCTCTAATACGTTCTCAGGCGGATGGTCGATGACCGCCTTGCTCCCGCAAACGGCGATGGGGTTGGGACCACTGCCTTAAACGTAAAGATACTGATCGAAGTCGGTATAGCCCACCTCACGCAGGAAGTCCTCATCGATGAGCGCCTTGCCGTCCGACAGCTCAGGGTGTTCGATGGCCTCGTAGGTTGCGTCGGCCAAAATTGCAGGCTTGCGCCAGCTGGAATCGTCGCCGAGCTTGAAGTTGACGGTGGCGGTAGATTTGATCATCGTCTTGGGCCAGAGGGCGGTCGCACGGATGTTGTAATCGCCGAATTCCTGGGGAATGCCGTGGGCGATCATGGTCATTCCAAATTTGCTGATGCAATAGCCGATGTGGCTGGGAAGCATTTTCATGTCGATGGGCGGCGACATCATGATGACGTGGCCGCTACTCTGCTCTTTCATGGCCGGGAGGAATTCCTTGGTCATCGCGAAGGCGCCGCGGGCGTTGACGTTCATGATAAGGTCGAAACGCTTCATGGGCGTTTCGTCCATCGGTTTCCACCACAGGGCCCCAGCGTTGTTGATCACGGCATCGATGCGGCCGAACTTATCCAGCGCCGCCTGGGCGGCCATGTGGACGCTCTCGAGGTCGGTAAGGTCGCAACGAATCGGGAACACGGTGGTCCCGTGCTGTTCGACAGCTTCTGCCGCAGTGAAAATAGTGCCCGGCAATTTCGGATGGGGTTCGGTGGTCTTTGCCGCGATAACGATGTCCCATCCCTCTCGGGCGAACTTGTGCGCGCACGCTTTTCCGATCCCTCGCGAGGCGCCTGTAATAAAGGCGACTTTTCTCATGGCTGCATGGTCTCCTTATTTGAAGTCACCCAATTATCACTATGCCCAAGGCCATCGGCCACATAGGAATTAACGGCGACCATTTGAGGATTTGAAAATGCCGCACTAACCACGTTTCCGTCTGAATCGTACGTGGTGCTTGGCACCTGGCCAGTTGAATGAGCCGAGCCCGAAGCAGACATGTGGTTTGTTGAATCAGAACCACCTTCTGTATCAGACCTTGAGTGGGCATAGGCGTTTTGCATTACCAGCTCGTAAGCGAGATAGCCAAAGCAGCCACCTTCCATGTCACACTGAACATTTTATGCGTTCCTCTTCGGTTATTGAACTGCGGCAGCGTCTGGGTCAACTCGGTGCTGCCAAGTCCCTGATCCTTGGGATAGTGAGAGGGATTCCGCTCAGCCAGCGGCACGGTCTCACCTTATTTCAGCGCGTAAAGCTGTTTCAAGGTCGCCACATAGAGCACGCCATTGGCGGCCACAGGCGTCGAGGCGATAGGGTCGTCGAAGCGTACCGAGGCCAGGACGCGCTTGTCCTTCTCCGCGGCGAAAATCCAGAAGTCTCCGCGCATAGTGCCGACGTAGACCTTACCGTCCGCCACCAAAGTCGATCCCCACACCTCCCGGCCAAGATCATGGGTCCAGTATCCTTGGCCGGTTCCGGCGTCGATACAGTGGATTTTCCCGGCGGTATCGGCCACGAACAACAGGCCCTTCGAGATCGACGGCGTCGAGCAGCTATGCATCTCGAGCGGATACGACCACAACTCGCCCGAGCCGGTGATGTCGCCGCTCAGCGTGGCGTCAATGCACTTGAGCCATACTTTCTCCTTGCCCCAGAACATGCCGCCGCCAACAGTCACGTAGACACGGTTATCATGGAAGACCGGCATGCCCATGATCGTGCTGGGGCCTTCGACCCGGTTTTTCCAGTAGTCGTGAACGTTTTCCTTGGGCGCGGTTGGGTCGCTATCGAAGCGCCAGACCCGCTTGAGCGTCGCCACCGGACCGAGGGGCGCGGACGGCTTCAGGGCCTCGAATGCGTAACAGATGCCGTCGCCGCCTCCGAAGAAGACCAGCCTCTTGTCCGCGACCTCTCCCAATGCCGGGGACGACCATGTGGAATGGAAAATGCGCGGGCCGATGCGCTCGCCGTCTTTGGCGACAAGCTTTCCGGTCGCCTTGTCCAGCACGATCAGGCTTGGGGCCTCCGGCCGGCGAATCACCTGATGCGTATCGTCCACGCAATTGCACGTATTGATATAAAGGTAAGGACCGTCGAGCAAGATCGAGCTGTGCGCGCTGTCGTGCGTATACGTACCGATTTCGCCGGGCATGTCGAATATCCAGATGATATCGGCATCCATCGCCGTGACCTCCAAAGGCGGTGTCCCCGAAGGCGCCATGTGCCGTCCCTCGTCCTGATACGGGCCATCGTTGCCATCGGCCTGCCCGTTCAGGTCGAGACAGACCACTTCGAAACGATTGGTCACAGCGTAGACGCGGTTTCCCTCGACAGTAGGTGGGGAGCATATGCCGATCATGGGCCAATCCCTGTTTGAGCTTTCGGGGTCTACTAGCCGGGGCACGGCCAGTTGCCAACGCAGGGTCCCGTCGGCTTCGTTCAGACACAGCAATACGCCCCGGTCGCCCCGATTGCGCGGATCGCGCGGGAGGGAATTGTTGGCCCCGATTAAGACACTGCCCGAGGCGATAACGGGCGACCCATAGGCATTGCCGCCAAGCGGCGCCGACCACTTCACATTCTCGCCCGTTTTTAGGTCGAAGGTTTCCGGAAGGTTGGTTTCGTTCGACACCATGTTTCGCGAATGCCGCTGGCCCCACTGCGGCCGGTCTTCCGCCCGAGCCCCCTCGAAGCAGCAGCACGTCGCGATGAATCCCATAACCACGAGCGGCCAAACGAAGCGCAAACACGGTTTCATAGGCGAATCCTTTGTCCTGCGCTCAGCGGAGCGCCAGATTCTCGACAGGCGAATGCGATATCCTGTCCGGTCCACTAAGGAGGGGTTGTCCTGCATCCATGAAGGGATAATACCATGACGCTTCGGCGGTTACGAACACGCTCCCGGCGTGGCAACAGCCTATGCTCTCGTTTTCATGGAGATGCACTCAATAACGACTATTCCTTGATAACTTCCGCGTAATTCGGTTCGGCATCGGCATCCCCTTCGTCGAGCGCCCAGCCAGCGGCGATTACAACGGCCCGTTGAAACTGTTCGTTCATCCAGACGTCTTCACGGTGGCCCATTGCATTGTAGTAGACGCGGCCTTTGCCAACTGCGCTGCACCAAATGACGGGATAGTTGGGCGTGTCGTACATCTTCTGTTTCTCGCGTTCTTCACCGGCGTCAAGAACGGCGAGTACATGAATGCGCTCCTTGTTCAGGTTCTTGAACAGGTACCATTCGTCCATGATTTTCCATTCCTTCGGAAACCCGGCCATAACGGGATGGTCTTCATCAACCGTGCGGACGGTCCCCGTAAACTGCTCACCGTGGATCTCAAACTCCCCGCCAAGCAGCTCGATGTAATCCGAAGGCCGATCGTCGGAAGATTGAAACGTGACGCTCGCGCTGTGGAATCCCATGAATGCCCCGCCGTCCTCGATCCATTCGATTAAATCGATAACGCCGTCCTTCCCCATTGGCGGGGTCTTCCAGAATGAAGGTGCAGAGAGCGGCGAGTGTCCCTTGAAGGGCGGGGCTATCCGAAAATGTCTGGATGGCCTCTGAGAAGGACGTATCCATGGCTAGGTCGTTTTCATGTCTATCCTCTGCCCGCCTTTCGCGCTGAGTGCAAGGCTCAGGTGTACTCCAGGCTCCCTCGAATCGGTCGTGGGTTCGGGCCAATAGCGCATTTCGACCTCTCCCCGGCCGGGCGACACGCTCACCTGCGTAATGCTGCGCGTGGCAGCCCAGTCGCGCTTCATCAGCGGGGACCACTCAACGTTATTCGGGTCCTGCATCAGATGAAACGTGGGTAAGGTGCCGAGTTTCTCGCAGCCTGCCGCCTGCCACTGGGCGAAACGGTCTTCGCGCCACAGCCGTATCTCCTCGCTGTCCCAGCCCGCGGAGGATCGAATAGTCCAGCCGGTGTTGAATTCGCTAAGCTCCGGCCCGCCGCTCCGAAGCCATTCGTAGGACACGCCCTTCTCCTGGGTGATGACGAGCAAGGCAAAAGACGGATAGGCCTCCGGGCGAAATTCATTCATGAGCCAAGACAGCACGGCCGGGCCGTCGCCCACCTCCAGGAGCAAAGGGATGATCTCGCCGCGGCTTGGAAACTTCCCCGTGGTGTCGGGGAGCAGGCTTTCTCCGGGGAGGTAGGCATTTAAGAGGCAGGCGATCACACCGTGGGCATTGGCCCCCATCCAGGTGCCGCCTTTGTCGCTGTCATGCGGGGCCATCCACGCGGGTCCAAGGCCGGAATGATGAATGCGCGGAGGCAGTTCGGGACCACGGGTCAGCGCCTCGTCGCGGTTCATGGTGGCGACGATTTCTTCGGGGGCGCGATAAACGGTCAGCATGCACATCTTGGCTGCTCAGGGCTTATTGGGCCGTAGTCTTGAGGTAAGCGGAGGTCGAGTACGCCAGCGCAATGTCTTCCGCAAGCTCGACCCCCTCCTCGCGGCAGAATTGGACGAGGATCGCAATATGATGGATGGTGTGGCTGGAAAGGAACTCGAGTTCCCGTTCGACGGTGGAGCCGAGGAGCACGGGTTCGGAGTCCAATGACACCGTCTGGCGTATCTGAATGGCGTCGCCGAGCCGCTCGGTGGGAACAGAGCGCAACGCGTCCATCGATTCGTGGAGGGCCTTGCGAAACAGCTGGGGGTCGCGCTCGATGGCTTCATCTCTGTCCCGGCCGTCGTAATCGACGATTCCCTCCGGAAGCCCGCGCACGAAACATACGATGTGGTCCAGCGCGTGGCGCAGATGTGCGCCAATGGACTGACGATCGGGCCGCTCTCTGGCGAACATCTCGTCGGCAATGGCGTCTAATATTTTGTCACAGCGTTCGCACGCCTGCAAACATCCTTGTATAGATACGGGGATTTCGTGTACGGCGCTCATTTA
>JASJYE010000362.1 GCA_030123645.1 Candidatus Hydrogenedentota bacterium
AGCCTGCCGGAGGGTCTTAGGTTTTCTGATGGAAATCTCTCCGGCGTGGCCACTGAGCCGGGCGTGTACTCTATAACCGTGAGTGTGCAGGATCAGACTGGACAAACGCTCAAACAATCTATCAACCTGATCGTGCGCGGCGAGAATCTGGCCCCAGCGGCCGCAAAGGTTCTCGCCAATGTCCCCGAAACCGACACGGCCAGACGCGACGGTCTGTGGTTAACCGTGCCTCAATCGCTCTATGCAGAGCGGATAGCCGACGTCATTCGCGATGGCAAGCGCCTCGGAGACGGGCAAACCTTTTACAGTATCGGCGGCGACTTAAACGCGGACACGAGTTCGAAGACGGACTTTTACGGATACGAATGGGAACAAGCGCAAACGGTTGGCCTTCTCGTTTTCCACACGGGGGCCATGGAGGAGATGGGAGGCTGGTTCACTTCCCTCAATGTCGAATATCGTGACGGGCAAGGCGAATGGAAACCGGTGGAGAATCTTGTGATAAGCCCCCCTCTACCTCCGGGCGAGGAGCGGTTCAACAAACCCCACTTTGTCGAGTACTTCCTTGCCTTCGAGCCGGTGAAAGCGTCGGCCATACGCATGATTGGCGAAACCGGTGGAGTGGATCACTGGACCCACAAGTGGCCGGACAGCAAAGACCGGGTTTACTTGAGCCACTTCACATCCATTTCGGAACTCAGTGTGTACGGACCGCTACCGGAATACGAGTCGCTCAACTAATCATTGACGGAGAGACCTGACGATGCGGAAATCAACACAGTTTACACTGTGCGCCATGCTCGCCCTTGCCTGGCGGCATCAACGAAGGTAAGACCTGGAGGCGGCGGGCATCGAAGCTGCGTCCGAAAGTGCGTCCACGAAGGCGGCTACGTGCGTAGTCCGTCTTTTAGATTCGCCGCCCTGGGACGCGTCAGACGCGCGTCCCAGGATCGCTTCGGCGGTGTCAATGCTTCTCCGCCGGAGTGCACGCCAGGGATTGCACTGCCGGGCAGGCCACGACCTCATGAAAGGGCACTCCTTCCAAGGCGCCGAAAAGGGGATGGCCGCGCAGCCGCGCACGCGATGTGGCAGGAGACGAGAGACCACACAAAAAGCGGGCGAGTTGGCGTGATGTGTCGAGGGCCCCTTGCGCGGTAGCAACAACGTCATCTTCTCTAAGTCGCTGCAATTGGTCAGTGGGAACACTGCCTATGGAGCCGCGACGGGCAGCCGGCAGGTCCTGCACACGGAGGCCTTCACAACGGCAGCAGTGTCCGCAGTCCTCACGTTCTTCCCCGAAGTACGCCAGTAAGCGGCGCGTGAGGCAGCCGTCATGCTGTACAAACTCCACGACCTGACGGATCCGCGCAATATCGTTTTCCTCCCGGCGCTGAAATCGATCGGTGAGCGCGTCACAAAGGCCATTCATGTCGCGGGGGAACTCTCGCACGCGATACCTTTCCCGAAGGCCCGATGCTTGTAGCTCCAGGTCGCCGGTTTCTTCGAGGTAGCCGAGTGCGGACACAATCCGCTCGCGCGGCTCGTTAAGCCGCTCACTTACTTCGCCCACATCCAGCGAGAACCACGTCTTCCCTTTACGCGCGTGTCGAAAAACGCCTCGAAGAAACTCGGCCCGTTCAGGATCTAAGCCAGCGAGAATTTCTTTTGACGATTTCTGCGGTCGAAACTTATACTCCGAATAAAATGGCCCCGTTGACTCGATGACGTTCTGCAATTCCAGGTATGTTAGGAGCGTTTTGACCACAAGACGACGAATATCGTGGGCATTCGATAGTTCGTAAATGGAGATATCGAAGACATCGCCGCGACCCAACACGTCCCTTACGAAGGATACAACCGCTTCGGGGCCGGGCGTATCGCCGTACGTGAAGTTCTCAAGAGTCACGATGTCGTCGGCGCATGCGAGCAGTTCGCAGGTCGAAGCCCTGCCGTCACGACCGGCCCGGCCAATCTCCTGCGAGTAACTTTCAAAACTTTTCGGTAGATTGTAATGATAGACATAGCGAATATCCGCCTTATCCACTCCCATGCCGAAAGCAATCGTTGCCACAATTACCATGTGTCCAGAATCCATAAACGCGTCCTGCACCGCGTTGCGGTCCTCGCTATTCATCCCTGCGTGATACGCCTTCGCGTCCAGACCGTTGCCAGAAAGGAATGCCGCAACTTCCTCAGCGCTACGCTGAAACGTGACGTACACAATCGTGGGGCCCAAGGGTCGATCGCGCAGGCGCGACAAGAGCAGGGCCTGACGTTCGTCAGAGCTGCAAGGCGTAACGCGCAGCGTCAAGTTCGGCCTGTAAAATCCTGTGTGGACAACATCGTTGCCGGCGATGCCAAAGGCTTTTACGATATCGTCCGCGACGCCCGGCGTCGCAGTTGCCGTAAGGGCCAAGACCCGCTCGACTCGGAGCTCTCGGGCGAGACGCGCCAATTTAAGATAATCCGGGCGGAAGTTATGTCCCCACTCACTGATGCAATGGGCCTCGTCGATCGCCAGCAATGAGATCTTCTGACGCCGAAGGGTCTGCAGGAAGCGCTCATTCCCGAGTCGCTCCGGCGAAATGTACAGAAGTTTCAGCCGTCCGGCATGAAGCGAATCGTATAATCGCAACGTTTCTTCGCGCGTCAGACTCGAGTCGAGGCGCGCCGCAGGCACGTCATGGTCGATTAGAAAATCCAATTGGTCCTTCATCAAAGCGATGAGCGGTGAGATGACCAAGGTCAACCCATCCAGATGCAAGGCCGGAAGCTGGTAACAAAGACTCTTACCGCCCCCAGTCGGGAAAATAGCAAGGACCGACTTCCCGCCGAGAATACGCGTCACGACGGCCTCCTGCCCACCGCGATACGCATCGAAGCCGAACACGTCGCGAAGCGTATCGCCCAGCATGTCCTTATCCCCGTTCGGCGCCCGCCGCGTCGCCGTCTCACTCCCAGCTTCAGTCCTCATCATGGCCTTTACCCTTTCTCTTTGAGGTTCTCACCCAAGCGCATCCACGAGGTCATCCAAAACGAAGTACTGAATATTATATCAGTTCAATGAAATATGCAAGCCCCCCCCCCGGAAACTACGTGCATTACTGTCGAAACCCTCAATTTTCCGTGACCCCTTTCGAAGGCCAAAAGATGTTTTATGTGCAGTAAATCGTTGATAATAAATAAGTTACAAAAGAAGGGACAGTCCCGTCTCCGCTCGTGCCTCGCTTCGCTTGGTACAGTCCCTGTTTT
>JASJYE010000053.1 GCA_030123645.1 Candidatus Hydrogenedentota bacterium
TGCGTGTCCGAGCGGGCACTATGTTGTCAGCGTTGAATAACTCATCTACAAGTCTGAGCATATTTCGTATTTACATGAGGCGTAGCTCTCTTTACTTGGGAGGGGGGTTAGTCAGATCTGAGTACCTGAAAGTGTGCCGTCAGAGGGAAAATTTTTTTTTCGTGGCCTCTTTTTTTGTGTTGTGCTACCCTGAGGGCGCGTTTTAGAACTAACCGGTACTAAATTTGGGAGGTAGGGGTGAAGACGCGAGCGTCCACAGGCAGTCCGGGGGCCGTGTTCGGTGGCTTTTTTCTTCTAAACTGTATAAGTTATGTAGAGGTGGGGTATATCGGTCATTGAGGCTTTCCTGGCAAATCGTGCATTGCTCTTTGCGCCAACATATAAGCCGTTTTCTTTGGCCGCACAGCCGTGATCGGGCGTTTCCAGCACGTCTAATCCGGCTCGCGGGCACTTCGTGCTTAGCACTCGCAACTATATTCATGCTACAGCCGAAGTCTGTGCTTGGGCTGAGTAATCCGCTGGCCAGCGTGGATACGTCCGGGGACAGCGCACCTACCTTCGTTGACATCGATGACGACGGTGACTTGGACGCCTTCGTAGGGACTGCCGCCGGGACCTTGCAGTTCTACGAGAATGACGGCAGCGCCGCAAACCCCGTATTTGTTGAACGTAGGGGCGAATTGAACCCGCTGGCGTCGGTGGACGTTGGGGGTCTCAGCACACCGGCTTTTGTCGATATCGATAACGATGGCGACTTCGATGTGTTCATTGGGAAAACGTATGGAAGTGTGCTGTACTTCGAGAACGAGGGCACCGCTTTATCTGCAAGTTTTACAGAGCGCACAGGGATGTCGAATCCCCTAAGCGATTCGGTGGTCGGAGACATCGTCTCTTACGACAGCACACCGGCCTTCGTGGATATCGACGACGACGGCGATTTCGATGCATTCATCGGCGACGTTTATGGAACGGCACACTACTTTAGAAATACGGGCAGCGCCGGTTCGCCTCAGTTCACCTCGCCCCCCGCGGCGCAGAATCCGCTGAAAGACGTCAACGTGGGCTACTCGAGCGCGCCCACATTCGCGGACTTCGATAGTGACGGCGACTCCGATTGCATGATGGGCGAGTCTTATGGGACTGTGCTTTTCTATGAGAACACGGGATCGGCTATGAAGGCGTCATTTACGCAACGGACGGGTGGGGAGAATCCGCTGGATGGTATTGGCGTAGGCGGGAGAAGTATACCTGTGATGATAGATATTGACGATGACGGTGACGTTGACAGTTTTGTGGGGAGTATTGAGGGTACGGTCGTGTTTATTGAGAACATGGAGAACATGGCGAGCACGCCGTTTAATGATCTCTATGTGGACTTTAGCACTGATTCCAACGGAACCGGGGCCATAGATTTCCCCTTTAATATCTTGGCTGACGTGGTGGCAGCCGCAGCGCCAAACTCAACTATCTATATCGAGCCTGGTCTTTCTCCTGAGGCCTTCGCGGGCGCAGATGCTATTATGAAGGCGCTAACGCTCATGAACAACGGCGTGGGCACGGTCCGCATCGGCGTTCCCGCTAAGACGGCCGGGCAAAGCGGGACCGCCGGGCTGCGTGGGGGCTTTGTTTCGTCTTCGGGTGAGGCTAGGGGAAAGAAGTAGCGGGAGCCGCAACTTGCCGGTGGCGAGTATTTGCTAGCCCGATATTTTTTCCAATCCGTCCATGTAGGGGCGTAGCGCTTCGGGGATTGTGATGGAGCCGTCTTCGTTCTGGAAGTTTTCGAGGAGGGCGATGACGGTTCGCCCGACGGCGCCGCCGGAACCGTTGAGCGTGTGCACGAACTCGGGTTTTTTCCGGCCTTTGCGTCGAAATCGGATGTTGGCGCGGCGTGCCTGGAAATCGGTGCAATTCGAGCAGGAGCTGATCTCGCGGTAGGTGTCCTGGCCGGGTAGCCAGACTTCTATGTCGTAGGTCTTGGCGGCGGAGAAGCCGGTGTCGCCGGAGCATAGGGTGACGACGCGGTAGGGGATCTCGAGGCGCTGCAGGATGGTCTCGGCGTTGGCGGTGAGTTTTTCGAGTTCGTCGAAGGAATCTTCCGGATTGGTGAGCTTGACGAGTTCGACTTTGTTGAATTGGTGTTGCCGGAGCATGCCGCGGGTGTCTTTGCCGTGGGAGCCCGCTTCGCTTCGAAAGCAGGGCGTGTAGGCGGTGTAGAAGATTGGCAACTGTTTTTCTTCGAGGATTTGGCCGGCGTGGATGTTGGTGAGGGGGACTTCGGCCGTGGGGATGAGCCACAGATCGAGGTCTCCTTCGAGGCGGAATAAATCCTCGGCGAATTTCGGGAGATTGCCGGTGCCCTGCATGGTCGGTGAGTTGACCATTAGGGGGGGGAGTACCTCGGTGTAGCCGTGTTCCTTGGTCTGGATGTCGAGCATGAAATTGATGAGCGCGCGTTCGATTCGGGCGCCGGGCCCTATTGACAGATTAAAGCGCGCGCGGGCGAGCCGTGCGGCGGCGGCGAAGTCGAAAATGCCCAGGGCTTCGCCCAGGTCGACGTGGTCTTTCGGCTCGAAATCGAATTTCGGTGGCTCACCGACGGTGCGCTCGATGCGGTTGTCGTTTTCGTCTCTGCCGATGGGCACGGAGTCGTGGAGGAGATTTGGGAGTCCCAGGGCGATATCGTTAAGGGCTTCATCAGCGGCTTTGGCCTGGTCGCCGAGCGCTTTTGCTTTCTTACTGACCTCTTGCATGGCGGCGATGGCCTCGCCGGCGTCTTCTTTTGCTTTTTTCAGGCGCGCGATTTCCTCGGAGGCCCGGTTCTGTTCAGCGCGGACCTGTTCGGTTTCGTGAAGGATCTTGCGGCGCGCGGCGTCTTTTTCGAGCACGTCGTCGAGGCCGATGGCCGCGTTGTTTCGGTTCTCGAGATTTCTTCGGACCTCGTCGGGGTGTTCCCGGATGAATTTCATGTCCAGCATGGAAGGTCGGCCTTTAGTTGCCGGTTTCGTTTCTGACTCTTCACCACATTATGCATACGTCGAGGGGGCGGTCGATTGGCTCATCGTCGCGTGGACTGGGCATCAGGGGCGCAGGAGGTCGAGAATGCGTTCGAGGTCGTCGAGGTTGTAGAAGTCGATTTCGATTTTGCCCTTCCAGTCGGCGTTGGCTTTTAGGCGTACTTTCGTGCCGAGCCGGCGGCGCAGGTCGTCTTCAACGGTTTCAACATGCGGGTCCTTCACGGGCGCGGGTTTCGCCTTGTTGGGCTTGGCTGGCGACGTGATCTTCTCCACGTGCCGGACGGAGAGGTTTTCGCGAATGACGCGGCGGCAGAGGTTACTCATTTCTGTTGGGGAATCGAGGGCGAGGAGCGCGCGCGCGTGGCCCATCGTGATGGCTCCCTCGATGACGTGCTCTTGGACGTCTTCGGGCAGGTTGAGCAGGCGCATGGTATTGGAGACCGTAGCGCGTTTCTTGCCGACCTGTGCTGCGAGTTCTTCCTGGGTCCAGTCGAAGTCGCCGATCAATGTGCGATAGGCGCGTGCCAACTCCATGGGATTGAGATCTTCTCGTTGAATGTTCTCGATAAGGCCGAGTTTGAGCATATCTTGATCTGAGATGTCGCGGCATATGGCGGGAATGGCGTCGATTTCGGCGAGGATGCTCGCGCGGACACGGCGTTCGCCGCTGACGATTTCGTACTCGCCGTTGTTCTCGCGAATGATTACGGGTTCCTGCAGTCCGTCGTTCCGGATCGAGTCGGCGAGTTGTTGCAGGCTTTCCTCATCGAAGTATTGGCGCGGCTGTTTCGGGTTGGGGCGCACGTCGCGCGGATTGATCATGAAGAAGAGCGAGCCGTCCTCAAGCGCCTTCGGCTGCTGGGATGGGGCAAGGGGTCTTTGCAGGTCGGTGCTGGAGGAAATAAGGGCGTTCAGCCCTTTTCCAAGTCCCCCTTTTTTTGCGCTTGCCACCCGGTGGCACCTCCGTGCTTTAGTTGTGGGCCAGGATTTCTTCAGTGAGCGCGAGGTAGGCAAGGGCCCCGGCGCAGTGTGCGTCATAATGGATCACGGGTTTGCCGAAGCTGGGCGCTTCTCCGAGGGTAACGTTTCTGGGGATGACGGTCTGGTAGACTTTTTCCCCGAGGTGCGCGCGGACGTCTTCAATGACTTGCCGGGAGAGATTGGTCCGCTGGTACATTGTCAGGAGCACCCCCTGGAGTTTTAGCGCCGGGTTTACATTGTCGCGCACTAAAATGATGGTTTGCAAGAGTTCGCTCAAGCCCTCCAAGGCGTAGTATTCGCACTGCAAGGGAATCAGGACGCTGTCGCCTGCGGCAAGGCCGTTTACGGTCAGCAGGCTGAGCGAGGGGGGCGAGTCGACGATGATATATTCGTAGCGGTCCCGGATCGGTTCGATGGTGTCACGGAGGCGATTCTCTCGGCGGGGCACGTCGACGAGTTCGACCTCTGCGCCGGCGAGGTGCTTGTCGGAGGGCACGATGTGGAGGTTTTCTACTTGGGTTTCATAGATGACATTGGCCATTAGTGTCTCGTTAATAAGAACGTCGTAGAGGGTAAACTCGAGGTTGTTTTTGTCAAGGCCTATGCCGCTTGTGGCGTTTCCTTGTGGATCGAGATCGATGAGTAGGGTCTTGACGCCGGAGGCGGCGAGGCATGCGGAGAGATTGACCGCGGTGGTGGTCTTCCCTACGCCGCCTTTTTGATTAGTTATGACGATGACGTGGGCCATCTTGCCGCATCGCCTCCGAGTGCATAAAATCTTTGCAGACCGACTTGGCTGAACACGAACTGCCACCCCCTCGTTCTTAGCGGGTTTACGGTACCGGACAGGCGGTCCTTGAACGAAGGCGGTATCATACGAAGGTGCTGGAAGCAAGTCAATTTTAGCGGTCGCGCCTTTGCTCTGATACGTGGCCTGATTGTGGGGTAGGCGTTTGTTTGGGCCTTTGTGCTTGCTGCGGCCACGCCTGCACTGTTTTAGGTCGCGGGCTACATGGCAGGGGGAAGCGTTTGCCGCGGCCGGCTCCTGGTTTCGGTGGCCCGGCGCCCTACACGGGCTAATCGGAAGAAGAGGATCTGCATGGGGGGCAGCTCACTCGCCGATCAGGGCGCGGAGGCGGCCGGCGAAGCTCGCGAGGATAAGTTTGAGATCGGATGCGGGTCAGGTATGCTATTCGTGCGTCGTAAATTGGCGAGGGGTCTAGTGAAATGGGATAGCACCGGCCGCATTTGACCTTTGCCGGCTCGAAATCTACCATGAGGAGGGGCTAGGGGCATTTATGAGGGGATAAGGCGCGTGACCCTCTGAAGGTATTTTTGCGCATGTGAGAATTGGGGAGAGGATTGTGGTGGTGGAGCTGACGAGTTTGAAGGGTTTGGGCGACTGGCCGGTGATGCGTAAAGAGATGGAGGCCGCCGTCGCTTCGGTTCTCGGAAAGATGCCGAAGGAACGTGTTGACCTTCAGGCAAAGGTGATGGATGAGACGGATTTTTCCGGCTACGTTCGGCGCCGGATCAACTATTTCGTTGATGAGTGGAACCGTGTGTCGGCGTGGATGTTTGTTCCTGAGGGAAGCGAAAACCGTCCAGCGCTTTTGTGTATGCACGGCATGACGCCGCTCGGCAAGTCCGAGCCTGCCGGCATGGACGGGGGCGATCCGATGCTCGCTTTCGCCCGGCATTACGCGGAGAGAGGTTATGTCACGTTGGCCCCCGACTGCATCACCTGCGGCGAACGGGTATACAGCCGGCTTGAGCCTTTCGATACGGAATTGTTTTACAAAGACAACCCAAAGATGTCGGTGATGGGGAAAATGTTGTTGGACCACATGAGTTGCGTCGAGCTGCTTGCCGAGACGCAGGAAGTGGATCCGGCGCGTATTGGGGCCATCGGCCACGACATGGGTTCGTACAACGCGCTGTTTCTGGCAGCATTCGACGATCGGATCAGCGCGTGCGTGGCGAGTTGCGGGATCACGAGTTTTGTTGAGGACAGTGAACCGGAACGTTGGGCGCAGGAGGCCGGGTTTGTGTTGATGCCAAAACTGCGTAGCGCCATCGAGAGCCGGGAGTATCCTTTCGATTGGGACCAAATCCTGGCCCTGGTGGCGCCGAGCCCGACCTTGCTCATAACGGCGCTCAATGATGAATTGCTTCCCAATACGCGCAGTGTGGATAAGGCCATGAAGCGGGCTTTGAAAATCTACAAGATGCTGGGGGCGGGGAGCGCTATCGCAAACTTGACGCACAGTGACGGGCACCGCATGACCCCCGAAGCGCTGGGGGCGGCGGACAACTGGTTCGAGCGATGGCTCTGAACCCAGCGTTTTAGGGCCTCTTGAAGGCACGGCCGTGCAAGCGGTGAAATGGATCGTTCCGCGCTAGGATCGTATTCCTCCTGTGATTTTTCGCTGGCCGCAGAGGTGTCTCTAAGAATAGAATGGATGCGGTTTCTTGTTTCTATGTTGCGCGGTGGAATACTCATGAGTAGACTGGCATAAACCAAGTCAGCGCGGAGGATAATCGTTTTGCAAGAAAGTGCCCTGCCTGCCGAATCCATCACGGACGATGACGCCGCTGGGCAGGTCCATGCCCTGATAGAAAACGTCGAGAAGGTCATTTTTGGAAAGCATGAGGTGGTCAAGCTGTGCGTAGTTGGGCTGCTGGCACGCGGGCACCTGCTAATCGAGGACGTTCCTGGAATTGGAAAGACGACGCTCGCTCAGAGTCTCGCGAGATCGATCGATTGCTCGTTTCATCGCATACAGTTCACGAGCGATATGCTGCCCGCGGACATCTTGGGGGTGTCGGTCTTGGATCCGCACACGAATGATTTTGAATTTCGGCCGGGGCCGATATTCGCGAGCATCGTTCTTGCCGATGAGATTAATCGCACGCCGCCGAAGACGCAGAGCGCGTTGCTGGAGGCGATGAGCGAGTTTCAGGTTTCGGTGGACGGGCGTACGCGTGAGTTGCCGCGCCCGTTTATGGTCTTGGCGACGCAGAACCCTATTGAGTATGAGGGGACGTACACGCTTCCCGAAGCGCAATTGGACCGGTTCTTGTTGCGAATCGAGATTGGCTACCCCGGAGAGGATGACGAGATACGGATCATGCGCCGCCATGATTCGGTGGCCGCGCTCCAGGCTTTGGATCCGGTGCTTAGCGCGGAGGAGGTCATTGCGCTTCAAGAGAGAGTGAACAAAGTGCATGTAGAGGAGAGTGTGGCGCGCTACATGCGCGCATTGGTCGAGGGGACCCGGGAGCACCGGGGCACACGGCTGGGAGCGAGTCCTCGTGGTGCGCTGTCATTGTTCGAGGCGTGTCAGGCTTATGCATTCGTGGATGGGCGAGACTACGCTACCCCCGGGGATGTAAAGTTGATGGGCGTGCCTGTTCTTTCGCACCGTTTGCTTGTCAAGTCGCAGGGCGGCAATCGGCTAGCGACGGCGCTGGAACAGTCGCTAATTATCGAAGAAATACTTAGCGATCTACCTGTGCCAATGTGATGTGGGCAAGGCCCGCCCGTCGTCTATTCTGATGTGTGAGGGAAGAATTGCTTGATATGCCGGAGCCTTTTAGAGAGCTGACAAAAGCGAAGTTAAAGCTTGAGTTCCGGCCTGCGGGGGCTGTTGTCGCGTCGATCTTCGTGCTTGTGCTGCTGACGGGTTTCAACAGTGGTGAAAATCTCTTGTACCTGGTAGCGCTCTGCGCGGCCAGCTTTCTCATTTGCGGGATACTCCTTACCCCGATCGCGATCCGCGGGCTGCGTGTCCGGCGGGAGGCGCCCAATTCAGCGTATCGAAGGGACTCGTTTGCGGTTAAGGTGCGTATTGAAAACACGAAGCGTTTCTTCCCGAGCCTTTCGCTTCGTCTGGACGATCCTTCAAAGCCAGGGGCGTCGCAGGCGTATGTGCCGGGAATCCCTGCGGGAACCGTTGCGATCGTTCAACTTCGCTACTCGCTGCCTAAGCGTGGCGTACACACGCTGCCTGAGCTGGCCATCTCGAGCGGATTTCCGATGGGCTTGTTCCGCCGGCTGCTGATATGTCAAGACGCGCATCAAGTGCTCGTCTATCCGCGTGTGGTGAGTGTTCGGCGAAATGTGGTGGAGCGGTTGGACGATTCGGGGGTGTCACCGAGGCCGCTGGACCGGATGGGCGACGAGTTTTTTGCGCTCCGTGAATACATCCCGGGGGATGATATTCGATACATCTGTTGGCGGGTGAGCGCGCGTATCGGGCGTCTCATGGTACGAGAGCTTGAGCCGAACACGGCGCGTATGGTTGTAGTGGTTTTTGACACGCGTGGGCTGCCAGATACGCCGGAGCTGGAGGAGCAGTTCGAGGAGGCGGTGGACCTTGTGGCGTCGCTCGCGATGATGTTGATGGATCGACACTTTGGTGTGGCGGTGCTTACGCCCGACGCCTCTGTCGGGTTGGGTACGGGAAGCGCCCACGCGACGAAGATTCTTGAAATGCTGGCGCGTGTTCAGCCTGCGCGCTATGGGGCGCATGGCGATGAGTGGTTTATGGCGCCGGGGGACTTGGGCGGTGCGGCGAAGATTTACGTAGCGTCCGATCCTGCCTTGTGGGGCGGACAGGTGAGGGGCCGCGGCGTTCGTGTACTCGATCCGCGTGAGGTGCTCAATGCGTAGCGGCGTTGAAACGCGGTTGAAGGTGGCGATCGCGGCCCTTGTTTTCGTCAGTTATTTAGGTCTGACGACGACGTCTCGCTTCGGTCAGGCGTTTTTGATTGTGCCCGTGCTCGCAATCGCGTTTATGCCGATTGGGGAATGGCTCGACCGCCGGCAGGCGTGGTATGGGCGGATCACCTCAGCGGCGATTGTATTATATATTCTTTCGATTCCCATCCTCGTTCAAGCTTACGGTCTGTTGGGCGCGGCCGTTTTGGTGGTGATATTTGCACAGGTTTACATGATTATCCATCTGAAGCGCGGGCGAAACTACGGCCATGTCATCCTGATGTCTTTCGCCTTGGTGCTGGCCGCCTCCGTGTTATCTCCACGCGCGGGGATTGGGCTGGTTTACTTGCTCTTCGTCCTGTTCACGGCCTGGGCGCTTTCCCTGCTGGAAGCGTTTTCATCTCAGAAGCTCGTTGCGGGGAAGGGGGGAGATTTTGTGCGCCTCGAGGACCCGACTGCCCGGCGTGAGCCCTCGGATCTTGCGCGGGTGTTCGACTTTAGAACGGCCTCGATGGTGTTGTTCTCGACTATGGTCATCCTGGGGATGACAACGGTGCTGTTTTTTGCCACGCCGAGGATCGAGGCAGGTTTTCTGGGCACGTCGCAGGCATCTCCTCAGTTTACGACCGGTCTTGCGCCAGAAGTGGATCTCACCATCTCGGGATTACTTTCTGGAAATGCCACTCCGGTCATGCGGGTACAGTTTCCCGAGGAACCAGATGGACGATACGAGGGGCCCAAACTCTGGCGGAGCACGGCGCTCGACAGCTACACTGGCACGAGCTGGAAGCGGCGGGGCCTGATAACGCAGATGTCCCTGACGATCCCCTTCGTACGGCGATTTATGAGCGACTACTGGATCGCGTCCAACGAGGTTCTGGACCGGTCTACTTTCGGAGTGGGACGTCTGGTGTATCACGAGATATTTCTTGATCGTCCGCTGGAGACAGGGGTGCCCGCTCTCCAGATGGTGAAAAAGATTAGTGCTGGGAAGGGGAACCGGCGGCTGAAGTTTCGGTGGGATGCAAAAGGCGATTTTACGGTCGATATGGCCGGTTCGACCGAGGGCGGAATACCGTTGCGGCTTTGGTCGGAGGTTGTGGAACCGGGCCCGGAATTGTTGGGGGCTTTGTCGACGGATTACGGTGCTGCCATGGATCCGAGCGACTTGCGCCTGCTGACGTACCACAACTTGCTGCCGCGAACGTTGGCGCTCGTTGAGGATCTGACGGAGGACGCCGCGACCGCGTATGACAAGGTGATGGCTGCGCACGACTGGCTGAGGTACTCTGGCGGATTTGTCTATAGCAAGGAGATTCCGCTGCTGCCTCTTCAGAACCCTGTCGACGCGTTTATTCTAAACGAGAAGACCGGTCACTGTGAGCTTTATGCGAGCGCCCTTGCGCTGATGGTCAGGAGTATGGGGATTCCTGCAAGGGTTGTGAGCGGATATCGAGGCGGTGTATGGGACGAGAACGACCGCTCTTATACCGTAACCAACGATATGGCCCACCTTTGGGTGGAGGTATATTTCCCGGCTGCGGGTTGGATTCCGTTTGACCCTTCGCCTCCGCAGGAGGGCCCGGCGCTTTTCTCACTCGACACCTTATTGCGAAGTTACTCTTGGTACCTTCTGAAAGCGAGACTGCTGTGGTTCAGCAACGTCGTCTCTTTTTCCCCTGAAAACGGCAGCTTGCTGTTGCATGACACGGCGTTTCGGGCCATTCGCTCGATCGGGGGAGCGTTTGAACGCACGGTCGTGCCCGACGCGTTCTCCCTTCCAGATTCCGAAGCGACGCTGCTGACACGATTGAGGTTGCCCTTGCTGATAGCGCTCCCCCTTGCGTGCATCCTGTTCGCAGCGATGCTTTTCTTGCGCCGGAACCACCGATTTGGTTTTGGGAAGGCGGCCAAGGAGCGCGCCCGTCTGCAACTGACGCCGGCTCAGGAGCGCGCGCAGAAAGTACGCCGGCTGTTTGTTCGCAGGCTCCTGCGCTTGGGCGTTGATTGCAGGGGATTGACCGCGGAGGAGATGGGGCAGGAGGTTTCTCGGATAGCGTTAAACGACGCGGCATCGGCCTTGGAGGTGCTCGAGGCATACAGCGCTTCGCGTTTTGGCCGACGGGATCTTTCAGAAACGAGGTTCAAGAATCTTTGCCGGAGTGTGCGCGCGCTAAAGACCGTGCCTTCGCTCAAAGAGATTGCCACGCTTCGCT